>NZ_JBOEFX010000137.1:0-2703 GCF_050633125.1 Lewinella sp. | reverse complement strand
CATTACATGTGACACACCGCCAGTTTTCTAAAGCGGGGTATTGCTGGCGCAGCGCATCCATGACGATTGGTTTTTATTCGTCGAGAAGGTCGTAATAATTTTCTGTTTTCATGATAAAACGCATCGTATGTGCATAAAAGTAATAGGTTTCGAATCCGTTGAGGTTCCCGACTTGAGGAAGCCTACGCTGGAGATAATACGCAAAGGTACCAGGCCAGGAGGAGGTCTCTTTTGTGGGGCGAATATCAACTGGCTCCAGTGGGTAAGAATGATTTTCGGTGGTGTTCCGAGGTTGTTCTGCAAGGTAGATCAAGGTGGCAATGGGTTGGCCGTTTTCATTCTTGATAAAGTCTGTTTTCGGAAAATGTGTTTGCGCAAATTGGGCGATTTCTTCCGCTGGAAGGAATTCTAACTCCTGGCGACTAAATCGCTTGTTGCCGAAATAGTGAGCACCAAAATTAGCGCCCTGCGCGTCGGCTGTGTGAATATTTAGATAGAAAGGTGCAGCTAATTGAGGTGCTTTAAGTTTAAACAATTGTCTCATTCCCACAAGGCTGGTATCTACACTAAGTTCACATTTTCGTGATGTAGGAACAGTATTCGAATGGTAATAGCCAGTGGTACATGCTAAATCAAAAAACTGTGAGAAAATACCATTGGGAAAGTGGGCCGTAATTAAGCTGTCAGTTTGCTGGTCCAGGCGGTATTTGATGCGTTTGAATTTTAAGACTCGCCTAGCTTTCTCTCTGTCTATTCCCATTTGCGTCAGTTTCCAGGTTGGGGGACATTGGGCCAACAAAAAACAGCTCAAATTCCTGTGGCCTTCTGCTGTTTTTGGAGCGATAAGTTCATAATCTATCAAGTTTTGCTGGTAGGATAAGTCTAGTATCAGGCTGTCTGGCTGCCAATGCAATTCAGAAAAATCGTCCTTCTGTAAGTAGGTGAGCGCTAAATGAAAGGCCGTTTTGTTACCTCGTCCACGTCGCTGAATGGTTAGCTCAAGGTGAGAACGAGGAGGAATAACTCCGTAAACGACAGTCACTTTTCCGTCTTGGGCTGATAATGGATAACCGGCTTCGGAGCTGATTTGATAATTATAATCTTTGGTTTTTATTACTAAACGACGGCCTCCCCGGCTGATTTTTACCTTGTGCTTATCGGTAGCACTATTGAATTCCGTTGTCGAATCTTGCAGGGTGAAGTGGAATTGGTAGTTGGTACCGTATTGGGCGTTAAGTATGGTAAGTGAGAGAAGAGTAATAATGAGTATAAAGTACTTCATGTTTTTTGCCCCAAGAGATGCAGGAAGCAAGTGTTTTACACAAAAAAGCTCTCGAACAAATTGAATTGTCCGAGAGCCTGTTTTATACGATTACATCAATATTCTTTACATAAGAATATCGATGTCAACACTGCTGTCTCTGGTCAAGCCATTTTTATTGATAATCTCAACCTTGAGCGAAATGGTAGTCACGTCAGCGGCCAAGCCTGTGGGTACGGTATAGCTCATCAGCAGCACATCTGTCTGGCTGTCTTCTGAGAAATTAGGCGTATAAGCAAAAGATTCTTCTTCCGTTTCTACTCCACTGATAATGCTGGAAAGAACAATGCGGTCAATCTCATCTACAGAAAAGAAGCGCAAGTCCAGTTGAACGGTTTCTCCGACTGCAAACTCGCTGCCATTGGAGGTTCCAAAAGTGGAAATAACGGGGAAGTTTCCGCTTCCGGGAGTTGTGTTGTCAGCCAGCCAATCTGGCTCTTCGTAGCAAGAGCTAAAGCCTAGAACTAAAATTGAAAGAAATAGGCTAATATGAATTGATTTCATAATAATTGTCTTTTTATTAAGCACGAGGAGCAATGCTCATCGTCGATTAATTTATGATTAATTGAGGTCGCGCCACATCTGTGTTTCAAAATCGCGGACTACTTTGCTTACTTCGGCACCATTACGATTGAATTCATCCGTAGGATAAAGTGCTCGTTGGGCTGGCCCGCCAAAGCGCTCGGTGTCAGGAATGACGAAGTTGCGGTAAACGTCACTGCTGTAGTTGTAGCGACGCATATCTGTCCATACTTCGTAGTTGAAATAAAGAGCAATGTACTTCTCCTTCATGATCAGCTCATTGGTCAGCGCTGCTGCACCTACAGCTACCACAGGGTCATTAAGGTATGCATCAGCTGCTGTAGGATCTACACCGTACTTGTCCATACTCGCTTGGATACCTGCGAGATAAGCATCGTAAGCTGGGCCAGTTTGCCCTAGCGCCAGTTGTGCTTCTGCTTCGATGAATTTCATCTCTGCGAAAGTGAGCATAAACATAGGCGTCTGTTCGCGGCTATGGAAGGTCGTTTCAGAAAAATCAACAGTATTTGCAGGAGCATCATCATCGTAACTGTCAATACCGATGTATTCCGTTGCTGTACCAAATAGAATTTCCAGGCGAGGATCAGCTACATTGTAAATGTCACCGTTGAGTAGGCGTACGGCATAACCTCCAGGAGCAACAGTAAAGTTGCCTGTATTTACTGCCAAAGCAATTCCTGTATGTGCAGGGTTGCGTTCTACATCATTGTAGGCAAACTCGAAATCATCGTCATTGCTAGCAAAAGCCTGACCAGCCGCAGTGATGGCGGCAGTAGCATTACCAGTGCCTTTGTTCAGCAGGTGGATGGCCATGCGTGCACGTAGTGCGCTGACAATTT
>NZ_JBOEFX010000136.1:0-10988 GCF_050633125.1 Lewinella sp. | reverse complement strand
GCGCGAGACACACTAT
The DNA here is from genome assembly GCF_050633125.1 of Lewinella sp. NCBI lineage: Bacteria > Pseudomonadati > Bacteroidota > Saprospiria > Saprospirales > Lewinellaceae > Lewinella > Lewinella sp. The sequence continues at coordinate 10,972 of NZ_JBOEFX010000136.1, read as the reverse complement.
TTGGGGCACCCCTTATTATATATCAATTCCATCCTCTTGTTTTTACCAATATCAAGGCTGCTGAACTAGAAATTCCCCCACCCCATTCGTATAAATACATTTATGCATTTACAAGAATCCAGAAAAAACCTCCGCTATCTCTAAACTATCATACTCGATTTTTTCCTAACACAAACCATAGTGATTTTATTTGACATGAATATTTGCTAAACTGTTGATAAATTGTTAAATTAGCTATATCAAAAGGAAAATAGTCTTACTTGACTACACATTGCGGTACATTCTATACCGTACATTTTGCTTTTTTCAACTATCCACTTCCAATTTCTCAAAAGGATTTCGTAAAGAACTTGCGAATTTATTTAACAATAGCCTAGGCCATTGTTGAACACCTCATGCTTTTGTTTAGCATAGTAACTTCTACCCGAACAACAAATCAAAGACTGGTCTCATGGACGAGTGCTTTTGTTGGTTTTGCCCAAATCCGGACTTCAAAAGGAACGCGAATAACAATTAATCTCCGGAAATGAGAAAGAAACGGCACAAAAACAAAGTACTATGAAGTTTTTCTACACATGGCTGTTCATCAGCCTGGGCTTGGGTATTCCCCTATCCTCTCAAACAATTGCATTTTGGGCGCTTTCCCCTGACCATTTGGCCGAAGCCAAAACCTTCGTTGACGAAGCCATCGGCTTTCCATTTGTCAGAGGCAACGGGTTAAGTGTCCTTAGCTACTCGGGTTCCGGTGTCAGTGCTCAGAATTGGCCACTTGATGCTAGTGACGACAACCAGGTCGACTATTACGAATTTGGCCTGAAATCAATCCCCGGTGCTACCCTTGAACTCACCCAGCTCAGCTTTATGGAGCGTAGGTCTTCTTCAGGTCCATTGGCCTTCCGTATCGTTTATTCTCGCGATGGTTTCGCTACAGAAACGGAATTGGCTCAAGTGAATTTACCTGATGACATTAACTCCCGCAGCCACAGCTTCAACTTCCATGAAAAGATAAAAGACGGCGAAAGCCTCCTTTTTCGTTTTTATGCCGCTGCCGCCCAGAGCAACAGTGGCTCGTGGACGATCCGGGCCAACACTCTAAGCATCGCAGGTACATCCATGGAGGTCTGTAGCCCCCCTACTTCCAGTGCCACACTAAACCTTGTCAATACAGATGAAACCACTGCCGAAGTAAACCTAAGCGCAGGAAACGGGCAGGCACGCATCCTCGTCATGTCTACCGCAGCTCAAGTATTGAGCACCCCTTATCAAGGTGATTTATACAGCGGAAGCCTCACCTTTGGGGATGGCCAATTGCTGGGTACCAATACTTACGTAATAGCCACGACTACCTCTGCCAACACTACATTCACCATTGATGGCTTGGAACCTGGCACCGCATACCAGCTGGCGATTATTGAATACAACACGGGGCAAATGTGCTACGCCCAACAATCAATGATACTCAACTTCACCACACTCTGTTCGCCAGCCCCCCGAACGGTAGAGCAAGTGGCCTTTACTCCCCTCGATGCAAGTACAGCCATGCGCTGGTCGGGCCCTACCTGTGTAGACCGCTACCTTGTTGTTGCAGCAGAACAAGCTATTGCTGGCGGACCAGTAGATATCAACTTTACACCCGACGAAAACTTTGGTGACGGTTCTCCGGCAGCAGGCTTTCCCAATACCACCTACCCCGTTTATTTCGGTGCCAGTGATGATCCCTTGGTAGTTACTGGATTGACAAATGGTACAACATACTATTTCGCAGTGTACGTATTACTCAACGGGCAATGGTCGACGGCCTATACTTTTGAGGCCATCCCCGAAGAAAGCTGCCCAAGACTCTACCCAGACCGTATTTTTATCAATGAATTCCACTATTCCAACGGGCCTGTCAGTCAAGACCAGGGTATTGAGGTCGCAGGCCCGGCAGGTGTTGACCTGAGCAACTACGAGTTGATTATTCAACAAAGGGTCGGCGGCAATATCAATGTATTCCTTGTAGAAGTCTACCGCAGCACCCTCAACGGCATCATTGATGACGAAGGTGACGAATTCGGCGCTGTCTGGTTTCCCATAGCTGCCATGCCGCTTTATCGGGGTTATCTGAGCCTGGTAAATAACATCACAGGGGAAGTAGTTGACTTTGTCAATTATGATCCAGCGTTTGGTTTGCAGGATGTCAACACTCCCCCGGGGTTTGATCTTATCGGCTCCAATAATTACCTGGAATTACCAACAGATGCGCCCGGCTTTTCCGTACAGCGGGTAGGAGAAGGCAACTGCCCTTCTGATTTCACGTGGGCCAGGCTTCCCCACTCGCGCGGCATCCTAAACCCCGGGCAGGCGATTTTGCCCGTGACCCTCAACTTCCTGGCCGCTGAAGCAGTAGGGAAGACAGCCAGAATTTATTGGCAAACAGGCGCCGAATCGGGCAGCGATTACTTCGAAGTAGAGAAAAGTACCGATGGCCGTAATTTTACAAAAATCGGCACCATTCCTGCTGCAGGTTTCAGCATGGAAACACGCGATTATGAACGCTATGACTTAGCGCCCGCCAATGGCCTCAACTATTACCGCCTGAAGCAAGTCGATTACGACGGTACAGTGCACAACGAAGGCATTGTGACCGTTCGCTTTGAAGATGGTCCTCCTCGCCCACTGAGCGTATTCCCCAACCCGGTGGTAGACCTCACAACGGTGAGTTGGTCACAACCCGCCGAGCTTCTTCAGGTCAGCGATGCACAAGGTCGGCTTTTGCAAACCATCCCGCTAGACGCTGCTGGTGACGGCGGCGACCGTTCGCTAGACATGAGTAACTACCCAGCCGGCATCTATTTCATACGATTGGAAAGTGCGCACGATAGCGAAATACGCAAAGTAGTGAAGAAATAGAGATTATAAACCACCAAGGACACCTATAGGAAAAATTACTTTGATGCCTTTGGTGGTTCAAAAATACACATCCCGAAAACTGGCATTATCACTTAAGATTTTGCTCCCCTTTCCCCCGCTGGCTTTGCTGGCGGGGGATTTTTTTTTAGAAAGGGAGTGTCCAAAATAGTGTGTCTCACGCAGAGACGCGGAGACGCAGAGGTTTTTATTGCTGGTTATCAAGTGGATACATTTTGACAATTTTAGTTAGGCACAGTTGACTGTACACTCTCTTTAGAAAGAACCTCCTTGTAAACTCCCTGTCTCCGCGCCTCCGTGGCTATAAAAACCTCCGTGTAATTTAGTTCTTTAGTGTCTCCGTAACTAAAAAAACTCCGTATCTCCGCGCCTCCGCGGCTATAAACTCAATCGTTAATTTACAATAACTTAAACCCTGCCCATTTCGGTTTTCAAAGCTTTCATTTATCTTTGTGGTATTCTGCAAATACGCAGCCTCAAACCCCTCTTACAAATATTCAACAAGCTAGGAACTAGACCATAAAAATCACCTGAGTGTAACAACACTCGGGTTTTAGAGCTTATTTGGGACGGTTTCGTAGCGAGAATCAAGAAGTTATGGTTCTGGCGAAGCTGCAAAATTCGAGTTTAGCGGGCTAACTCCGAGGAGTGTAGCGACGATCACCGAAGGTAAATGAGTATTTCGCAGCGAAGTCAGGTTCGTAAGGTCTTGATTCTCAGCAGGAACAAGTCCCCAATATGCTCTTATCTTTTTCTAAAAAACAGTTTTTATAACTCCGTAAAACGAAGCGAAATATGAAGATTTTTACAAAATTATCCTTTTTGATAGTGGCCTTGTGCTGCTGGGGGATTGTGGGGTATGGGCAGGGATCAGAGACATTTACTAATTCTAATGCCACTGGATCTTATAATGATGGAAGTTACACCGGAGATAACGGTGTAACATGGACCTATGTCGAATCGAGAGATGATGCCGGTTATCAAATAACTGGCACAGGATTACTACTCAGACAGTTGAGTGATAACAGTAAAGTAACCTCTTCTAGTGTCTCAGGAGGTATAGGTAATTTTACATGCAAACTAAAAAAAGGTTTTACTGGAGCTGGAAACAGACAAGTTGAGCTTTTCGTAAATGGTACATCTCAAGGAACATCAATAGCATGGGATAATACAACTGTACAAACTTTCACTGTAAACAATATAAACGTATCAGGCAATATTATTATTGAAGTAAGAAATATAACTAATAAACAGGTTGTAATCGATGATATATCATGGACCTCTTTTCCTGTCGCATCAACAACTTCTATTCAGTTTGCAAACACGACTTACTCTTTAGCAGAAGATGGTCTTTTTGTAGAAGTTTGTGCAGCTATCACTAACCCCGATGCCACAAATGCAACTATGGTAGAAGTTGATCTCAACACTGGGTCAAGTACTGCAATAAATGGTACAGATTATGACGATGGCGCAAGCATGGCCATACCTTTCCCTATTACACTGACCTTCCCTGCTAATTCATCCACAGATCAATGCTTCGATATCTTTATTTCAAATGATGATACTGATGTTGAAGGTAATGAAACAATAGAGCTCGAACTTCAAAATGCCAGTGGTGGAAATTCTGCTGCTATTGGTGGCATATCAACCTCAACGGTAACAATCATTGACAATGACTTTGCTCCTATTACCTGCCCATCAGGAACAGAAGAGCAAAGCCAAGGTTTCGAGGGAGGAGGCAGTTGGGCATACTCCGTTTCTGGTAATTCTCAATCAATCCCCTGTAATTCTAGTCCTGATTATATAGGAGAGGCTGCATCAATAGGTACAGGCGGAAATACCATAAGTGCTAGTGGGGGGAATCAGTTCTTTGCAGTCCGCGATATACAAGGCGATTGTGCAGGGTCAAACGGGGTGGACTTGGTCTTTAATACTTTTTCAGTTACTTCGGCAACGGAAGGTAATTATGCGATCAGCTTTGACTACAATGCCTATGAGTGGGATAGCGGTGACGATATTTCTTATGAAATAAGTGTTAACTCTAGCATTGTTTCCTCTGGCAACGTAGTTAGTGGCTTTAGTAATTTTTCTACAGGTGGATGGCAAACGGAAACAATTAATATTTCATTAATGGATGGTGACGATCTTGACCTCATCATCAATCTTGATCAAAACGGTGATGGAGACTGGGGAGGTGTAGACAATGTAGTATTATGCTTTGTATCTATCTTGCCTGTCAAACTAACTACATTTGAAGCTATAATTAAAAACAAAACAAGTGTAACTTCTTGGCAAACCGCTACCGAAGAAAACAACTCTCACTTCCTCATTCAGCGCAGTACAGACGAAGGAAAGACGTTTGAGACCATTGGCCAAGTAGATGGCAAGGGCGATAGCAATAGTGCAGTAGACTATCAATTTGTGGATACCAAGCCAGCGGCGGGGATGAACTACTACCGCTTGCAGCAGTTTGATTTTGATGGCACCAATGAATTCTTTGGGCCAGTAGCCGTGCGCTTTGGTGGCGAAGTGGCAGATGCTCCCGTAATCTGGCCGGTGCCGGCGCGGGATCGTTTGCAGGTTCAATTGCCAGCATCTGACAGCGATTGGCAGTTGGAGGTGTACGACTTGAATGGTCGTCGCTTGCTGCAAAAGACGACCGAAGAGAAAGGAATCAATACCTTCTTTGACTTGAATACCTTACCTGCGGGTAGCTACTTCTTGCGTTGGAGCAATGGTAGTCAGAGTGGCCAAGAGCGATTTTTGAAGGTTTAAGCAGCAGTTCTCACTTTGGTTTTTCTAGCCGCGGAGACACGAAGGCACGGAGTTTTTGGGGTATCCTCTAAAAAAACTCCGCGTCTCGGTGCCTCTAGGGCCAATTATTATGCAAAGTGCGAATCACCTTTTGGGTATAGTTCATACGGTACTTTGTACTAGGTATTTGTGAAATCTAGTGGCGATGCCATAAAACGAGCTTTAAGGGAAAGCCCTGCTTCCGGTGACGGAGGCAGGGCTTTTTTGTGATGTTAAGCACCGTCGGAACCGAACAGGTGGAGACGGGGGCCGGAGGCCGCAAGGACAAGCGATAGGAGCTGCTCCGCAGGGCAGCGGAGAGCGCGGTGCCGAGGAACGATGGCATGGCCCCAAATTATTAGAAAAAAGCAGGAATTTTTCAAAGTCCCAGATTTTGGGACTTTCTCCCCTTAATTTATCGGCATTACTAAAAAGAAGTTTTATGAAACACGCATTTCTCTCTTTTCTGCTGCCGCTATTGACGATGACGCCTCTGTCTGCACAGCTTATTATCAGCCAATATTATGAAGGCGACAACAATGACAAATACCTGGAGGTGACGAACCTTGGGAATACGACGATTGACCTCGCCGCCGAGGGTATCAGGGCCTACCTTTTTGCCAATGACCGAGCGGATGATCCCGCCAACAATATCGCCTCTATCGGGCAAGCACTCAGTGGTACGGTTTGGCCTTTTGAAAGTTTGGTCTTTTGTAATGGGCTGGCTGTGCAACCGGGTTATACAGTGGGTGAGGCCGTTGGTGTCAACTTTTGTGGCTTTAACGGTGACGACCTTCTCGTTTTATCTACCGCCCTTGACGGCCTTTCGGTTGTCGGCAGCGCTTGGGACAATCGTATTGATGTGATAGGCAATGGTACTACCTGGGGAGTGGATGTTGCTTATGTGCGAAAAAACACGATACTGGAACCGAATGTCAATTTCTCTTTGTCGGAATGGACCGCCGTTTCGCTTAGTGCAGTGAATACTGCGGGGCCGGAGGAGTCCAATTATCTCGGCACTCACTACTCGGCATTGCCGGTGGAACTCGTAAACATGGAGGCAACTGCTTTTCCCAAATTCATTAGCTTGACTTTTACGACCATCACAGAACAAAACAACGACCATTTTTTGGTGCAACGCAGTGGTGACGGAGGGAAGACCTTTCAAACCATCGGGCGAATTGCCGGGCAGGGAGACAGCAATTACTCCGTAGATTATGAATTCATCGATACTCAGCCTCTTAGCGGGAGAAGCTACTACAGGCTACAACAATTTGATTTTGATGACACCAATGCGTTTTTCGGGCCGGTGGTTGCTAATTTTGGCGGTGAAATAACGGCGGAGGTTACGCTATGGCCAGTGCCAGCCCAAGCGTACCTAGAAGTCGCGTTGCCCACAGCTAACGGCAACTGGCGGTTGGAAATCTTCGATCAAAGTGGTCTTCGATTATTGCAGCAAAGCGGGAGCCAGCAGGACCTAGATATCTCTTTTGATCTTCAGGGATTACCAGCAGGCAGCTATTTCCTACAGTGGAGCAACGGTAAGCGGAGTGGGCGAGAGTGGTTTTTGAAGGTTTGATAAGATGGTTCGATGGTTTTGACCATCTTTTGTGTAAACCTATTTCAGGACAAGACACTCGATTCTCAGCCAGATGGGGGGAGCTTGCACCAAAAGATTGGTTAACTGGTTAATATGCACAAAGGAGCTTACACCAAAAGATTGGTTAACTGGTTAATACGCATAAAGGGGCTTGCACCAAAAGACTGGTTAACTGGTTAATACGTTAGAGAAAGTCTAGTGCCAGCGTAAGGCCGCGGTCCAGCACAGCACTACTTGTCCTCCTCGGAAAAATACCGTATTTTTCAACTAAAATCCGGATGCGTACTACCACCCTACTTCTTGGCCTGGCCTTACTCTTATTGTTCAGCATCATGCCGTCGCCCGACCTTTCTAAAGGACTGGTCGCTTATTTTACTTTTAATGAGTGCGATGCGCGCGACGATAGCGGGCAAGGATCTGCGGGTCAACTGATTGGAAATGTACGTTGTTGGTGCGGTGTAGAAGACGATGGGTTACTACTAGATGGGCAGCAAGCACATGTTGTTTTTAGTGGTACTATCAATGACTATTTCACTACCTCGGATTTTACCCTTAGTTTTTACATCAAACCTGAGGCAGCACTCGTGTTTCCACAAAGTGTGGTCTCTAAACGCGAGGCTTGCGATGATTTCCACCTGCTGGATATTGCGCTGGACACCCGCTTGCAAGAGCTCACAACTGACTTTAAAGAAACCGAAAACAAGCTTTTCAAAGAACTCGGCCCAACGCTTCCCACAGGGAGTTGGCTTCATTACACTTTGGTGAGAGAAGGGGTTTACGCACGTACCTACATCAATGGCCAACTGATAAAAACGGGCCGACGCTGTAGTGGTATTGACCTTAGTAATGATGCTCTGTTCTCGATTGGTAACAGTCCTTGTGTACAAACAGGCCGAATGCGGCGCTTCAAAGGCGTTATTGATGAATTGCGCGTTTATGGACGGGCACTTACTGATGACGAAGTCCAATGGCTTTACGAAGAAACGCCCGTAGAAAATGCGCAGATGGATTGTGTGAGTTAATTAGTAACGGTCGAATAATTAATTCCCGACTTTCGGTTTTTAGTAAAAAACCGATCCCGTACTAAAAGCCGGGATGGGTTTATTCAAGCTAAAACCGAAATTGAAAGAGGGAACTTAATTTTTGACCAAATACTTACAGTTAAATCTGTGAACACGTCTTTATCTATAAATGTTACTTTTGCAAAAAAAGAGATTATGTTTGGAGATATGATGGGCCAAATGGAAGAGATGCAGGCCAAAATAAAAGAAAAATTACGTACCATACATGTAACCGGTGAAGCAGGTGATGGCTTGGTAAAAGTAACAGCCAACGGCACCCGCGAAATTACCAACATCACGGTAGACCCAAGTGTATTGGACGATGCTGAAGCATTGGAAGATTTATTGATGGTTGCCACTAATCGCGTATTAGAATTAGCCGCTGAACAAGAAGCTGGAGAGAGCCAATCGCTATTGCAAAACATGCTTCCCGGAGGCTTAGGCGGGATGTTTGGCTAAATAAAGCTTAGATCATACTTAAACTTCTTCCGCGGTCGTTCAGGAATTGTTAATTTCGCCCCTACATTTAGAATATTTCCTTATGACGACGTTGCGGATTCTGAGTTTACTATTTCTTTTTACGGTTTCTCTTCAAGCCCAAACAACTGTGGGCCTGGTAGGGTATTATACCTTTGATGGCGACTTAATTGATCGTACAGGTAATACCTCCAATACAGGCATAGCTGTGGGCACCCCCACCTACTCTTGTGGCGTAGACGGCCAGGCACTCCTTCTTGATGGAGCCAATGACCAGGTACGCATTCCTAATACCGCCAGTATTGCTGGTGAATTTGACCGGGAAGATTTTACCGTTAGCTTTTATTTTAAGCCTGTAGGTATCAATGGTACCCAGTATCTCTTTTCTAAACGAGATACTGCCTGTGCGAACAATCCACGTGAGATCAGTATCAGATATGTACCAGGCTCTCGGACCCTCAACACCTTTTTGGCACAGGATGAAGACAAAGACGTCAACATTATCAACCTGATCGACAACGGCGCTTGTTGGCAACAACTTACGGTCGTTCGTGAAAACCTAAGGGTGAAAGTGTTTATCAACGGAGAATTTCTATCCAGCCTGGGTACTGCCAGCCGGATCAACCTAGAGACAGAAGGAGCCCTCTATATCGGCGGAGCCGATTGCATTGGCGGGATAGAAACACCTTTCTCCGGACTGATTGACGAAGTAAGAATTTACAACCGTGCGCTAGATGATGATGAAGTGACGGGATTGTACGGAGCACCCGATAAAATTCTTACCAATGACACCATTGTCTTCCAGGGCAATTCGCTACAGGTAGCACTCAACAGCACCTGTGGCACCGACTTTAGCTGGACGCCTATTGACAATGTGATAAGCCCTAGCGACGCCGAACCCATTATTGATGCTGTCACCCCAGGTAATTTTGTTTACACCGTGGCCATCAGTGATCAGGTTTCAACTTGTGTAGCTGTGGATTCCTTTAAGCTCACCGTGGTAGACCCCAATACTTTGCCTTGTAAAGCAGCTATGGCTAAAGCCTTTACCCCAAACCGAGATAACCTTAATGATACTTATGGACTGAGCAACCCCTTCGCTATTAATGATCTTATTTCCTTTGAAATATTTGATCGCTGGGGAGGCGTCGTATTTCGTACCAACGACCCATTTGCCAAGTGGGATGCAACCTACAAAAACGAGGCTGTCAATCCGGGGGTCTTCTTATGGCGAGTAGCTTATCGCTGTGATGGTGAAGAAATCAATGAGACGGGTACGGTGACAGTTATTCGTTAAACGGCGCTGTTCCAAAACGAAAGCACCCTGAGCTGGTAGTTAACCAACCCAGGGTGCACAATCCCTATGATCTCCATTCCGCCCATAAGGACGGAACACCCATTATTCTTAGCCAACCTCAATCAGGCGTGCTGGCTGAGGCTTAGCCTCTTCTTTCTTTGGCAAATTGAGTGCCAAAATACCATCGGTATAGCTAGCACTAATATTTGTCTCATCAGCCGTTTCCGGCAAGGTAAACCGACGAGTGAAGTTGGTATAGCTAAACTCACGGCGTGTGTAGCCTTCCTTCTTCTCTTCGTTCTCTGTCTTACGTTCAGCAGCAATGGTCAGGATGCCTTCGTTGATCTCTACCTTAAAATCTTCTTTTTTCAGACCAGGAACAGCCAACTCTATAGCGTAGTCGTCTTCTGTTTCCTTTACATTCACTGCAGGCAGGGTGCCGCTAAAATTGGTACGGGCAGGTACGTTATTAAAGAATTCGTCAAAAACGCGGTTTGCCAAGTTTGGATTGAATCTTACAAGTCCCATGATTAATTATATTTTGGTTTTTTAAAGTTGTTTTGGAGGTGATCCATGATCATCTCAATTACATTTATCTTTATGCAAAGGATATGCCAGTGGGCAAAAAAAGAGAAATTGGTGACAAAAGCTCAAAGCAAAATGACAAAAAGACAGCTTTACGAAAAATAGCATGCCAAAAAGACAGCAAGCTTGTCTTTGCGTTAAGACTGTCCGCCAAAACATTAGGAAATGAGTGTTCAAAGAATGAATCAGAAGTGGGGTCAAGAAAAACACCTCGGAGAGGTGGAATATTGGTAGAAAAGAATGAATAAA
>NZ_JBOEFX010000135.1:0-15828 GCF_050633125.1 Lewinella sp. | reverse complement strand
CATTACATGTGACACACCGCCCGTGATAATACCCTCATGCCATTTCGTGCCGGGTAAGGCAGAAAAAGTAGCGTACAAAACAAGCATCCCTAAAAACCTATGTGCCTATGTGAAAAACCTATTGTGGCTATGTGATAAAATAAAAAACCTTATGTGCCCTCAGGTGCCTTATGTGGTTAGAAAAAAAACACCCCTTATATTTCCTTATAATCTCTTATATGGTTCAAAACAGTAGAGGGACACGCTTACCACGCATCCCTCTTTGATTTTTTATCAACCAGAACACATCAAGCAGTCCGGATCATCCAGGCTGCAGGCTTGTCCCTCTTCGGCTTCCGTGGCTTGGCTTACGCTGCCGCCGTTTGCTACCGCCGCCAGATTTCCAGCTTTCACCGACGCTTGTGCCTCGGCGTTAACCGTAAACTTGATCGGATTCACTGCTGCCTTCGAGCGCAGGTAGTACATGCCCGTCTTCAGGCCTTGCTCCCATGCGTAGAAGTGCATCGAGGAAAGCTTACCAAAGGTCGGGTTCTGAACGAATAAGTTCATACTCTGACTCTGACAAATAAACGCTCCGCGGTCAGCAGCCATGTCGATAATCACCCGCTGACTGATCTCCCAAACCGTCTTGTACAGGTCTTTCAATTCCTGAGGAATATCGTCGAAGTTCTGGATCGAACCATTCGCGGCCATCAGGCGGTGCTTCATATCGTCGGACCATAAGCCCAGACGATTCAAGTCGCGCAACAGGTGCTTGTTTACGATCACAAACTCACCAGACAGCGTCCGGCGACTGTAGATGTTTGAGGTGTAAGGCTCAAAACATTCGTTGTTACCCAAAATCTGCGAAGTAGATGCAGTAGGCATCGGCGCTACCAGCAAGCTGTTGCGCAAGCCGTTTTCCTTGATGTCCTTCTTCAGGCCGGCCCAATCCCAACGGTCGCTAGGTTGCACGTCCCACATGTCGTACTGCAAGATACCTTTGCTGGCAGGCGAACCCTCGTAGCTTTGGTAGGGGCCTTCCTGGGCAGCCATCGCACAACTTTCGGTCAGTGCCGCAAAGTAGATGGTCTCGAAGATGTCTTTGTTCAACTGGCGTGCCTCTGGGCTATCAAACGGGTGGCGCATCAGAATAAACGCATCGGCCAGTCCTTGTACACCCAAACCTATAGGGCGGTGACGCATATTGCTGTTCTTCGCCTCGGGGATAGGGTAATAGTTTACATCAATCACCTTGTTCAGGTTGCGCGTTACGATGCGCGTCACTTCGTAGAGGCGCTCAAAGTCGTAGGTGCCGTCCTCCTTCACGTACTTGGCCAGGGCCAAACTTGCAAGGTTACACACTGCTACTTCGTCGGGCGAAGTATACTCCATGATCTCCGTACACAGGTTAGAGCTGCGAATGGTACCCAGGTTTTTCTGGTTACTCTTGCGGTTGGCAGCGTCCTTGTACAAGATGTAAGGCGTACCGGTCTCGATCTGGCTTTCCAGAATCGCAAACCACAGGTCTTGGGCTTTTACCGTCTTACGGGCGCGGCCTTCCTGCTCGTACTTGTGGTACAGGGCTTCAAACTCGCCACTGTGTACATCAAACAAGCCCGGTGCTTCGTTCGGGTCAAAGAGCGACCAGTCGCCGTTCTCTTTTACGCGTGCCATAAACAAATCAGGCATCCACATGGCGTAGAACAAGTCGCGCGCACGCATCTCTTCCTTACCGTGGTTTTTCTTCAGTTCCAGAAACTCAAAGATATCGGCATGCCAAGGCTCCAGGTAGATCGCAAAAGCGCCCTTGCGCTTGCCACCACCTTGATCCACATAGCGGGCCGTATCGTTAAACACCTTCAGCATGGGCACAATCCCGTTGCTGGTGCCACCGGTGCCTTTGATGTAGCTACCCTTGGCGCGGATGTTGTGAATGCTCAGTCCTATACCTCCAGCCGACTGCGAAATTTTCGCACAGCGGTCCAGCGTCTCAAAGATGCCAGGAATACTGTCGTCCGTCATCGACAAAAGGAAACAGCTCGACAACTGAGGCCGTGGTGTACCCGCATTAAAGAGGGTAGGAGTGGCGTGAATAAACCACTTTTGCGACATCAGATTGTACGTCTCCAACACCTTCTCCAGGTCCTCTCCGTGGATACCTACTGCTACGCGCATCAGCATGTGCTGTGGTCGCTCCACTACGTGGCCATCGGCACGCATCAGGTACGAACGCTCTAGGGTTTTAAAACCAAAAAAGTCAAACTGGTAGTCACGATCGTAAATGATCGCACTGTCAAACGTGTCACGGTGTTTCCAAATGATCTCGTAAGCTTCCTTACTGATCAGTCCAGCCGGTTCTCCGGTCTTGGGGTCGATATAGTTATAAAGTACCTTCATCGTTTTGCTGAAGGACTTGTCTGTATTCTTGTGCAAGTTAGAAACCGCAATACGAGCTGCCAGGATCGCATAATCGGGGTGGTCGGTAGCCATGCTCGCCGCCGTTTCGGCTGCCAGGTTGTCGAGCTCGGTGGTCGTTACGCCGTCGTAAAGCCCTTGGATAACCTTCTTGGCAATCTCAATATGGTCCACCTGTTTTGCCAGGCTGTAATTCAGTTTCTTAATGCGGGCGGTGATCTTGTCGAAGCTTACTGCTTCCCGCTTTCCGCCTCTTTTTACTACTTCCATCTTTTGGTGTGTATAAGTGGTGTTTAAGTTTATTTTTTATATCAGGGTTGGTATGTTTAGTGTGTAAAGGTTATTTCCCGAAAATCAGGTTTTCCTAACGCTTACACCTTTAAAACCCTTACCCCCTTCCAACTTTTTGGGCCCCGCCTTCGTTGCCCTCGGCGCCGCGTCGTCCGGTTGGCTTTCGCCGCCCTTCCACCGCTGGTCCTGCTCGTCCCTGCGCCGCCCTTCGCTATTCGCTACGGGAGTTTTTTCAAAGTCGGAAATCGGAGGTGGGAAGTCGGAAGTATTTGAGTCAGCTAGTAGTGTACTCTCCTCCTTGTCTTCGTGTACCTCGTTACTTCCGACTTCCGCTTTCCCATTTCCGACTTCTAAAAATCCTCATCTAGCGAAAACGTCTGACTCTCCCGATCGGCCATCACGCCGCTCTTTTGGTAGTCGCCTACACGCTTTTCGAAGAAATTGGTTTTCCCTTCCAAGGAGATCAAGTCCATCCACGGGAAAGGATTCTCTGCATTGAAGATCTTACCTACCCTTAGAGCTACCAGCAGGCGATCGGCTACAAACTCGATGTACTGGCACATCATCTCGGCATTCATACCAATGAGGCTTACCGGTAGTGCGTCGGTTACGAACTCCTTTTCGATCTCTACTGCATTGGCAATAATTCCTTTTATTACCTCAGGGTCCATCTTGTGCTGAATGTGGTCATTATACAACAGACAGGCAAAATCACAGTGCATACCTTCGTCTCTGCTGATCAGCTCGTTCGAGAACGTGAGGCCCGGCATCAATCCACGCTTCTTCAGCCAGAAGATAGAGCAGAAAGAACCCGAGAAGAAGATACCTTCTACGGCGGCAAATGCGATGAGGCGCTCGGCAAAAGTGCCGTTGTCAATCCAACGCAAAGCCCATTCGGCTTTCTTCTTCACACAGTCCATCGTTTCAATGGCATTGAAGAGGTAGTCCTTTTCTTTGTTGTCCTTTATATAGGTGTCGATGAGCAGCGAGTAGGTCTCGGAATGGATATTCTCCATCATAATCTGAAAACCGTAGAAGAACTTAGCTTCGGTATACTGTACTTCAGAGACGAAGTTTTCCGCTAAGTTTTCGTTTACAATGCCGTCTGATGCGGCAAAGAAAGCGAGTACGTGTTTAATGAAATGACGCTCATTGTCGTTTAATTTATCATCCCAATCGGTGAGGTCCTGGCTCAAGTCAATTTCCTCTGCAGTCCAAATGCAAGCTTCTGATTTTTTATACTCTGCCCATATATCATCATGCTGAATAGGGAAAAGGACAAAGCGGTTGGGGTTTTCTACCAGGATCGGCTCTACTTTTTTGTTCATTTCTGTACTTCCGTTTAAAAATATATTAAAGTTCTTCCTTCTCGTAAGGAAATTAAAATGCGGTGTCTCGTTCAATCTTAAGAAACAGCACGAAAATAAAATCGAATTTTATTTTCTGCGCAATACAAAAGTCTACGATCCCCGTCCATTACGTAGTGGAATGGTCAGGCAAGCACAAAAATGCTGGTAGTTGCATGGCACAGGTTTGGGGCATGACGATGGCTACTGCTTTGCTACAGTAGCCATCGTCATAAAGGTTTTGAGACCGGCAAATACCGCTCCCTCGCGTTCCCCTTAATGTTTATTTGCCGAATAAGTTCCTGCTGGATAAGAGATAGTCAAAAGTGGTATCAGTAAGTTTCTTTACCTATTCGGCGCTTTGGTTTCACTAAGATAGGGGGCAGGAATAGAAAAAAGTGAATCAGTTTTCCACATTTTGTTGATAACTAACCTAAGTAGCTGATTATCAGTAGTAATTAATTGTTCAATTAGTTTTCCACAGTGTGGATAACTTTTTTGTGGATAACTTTGAGAACCTGGTGACAACCTTCTGCTGAGGAGGGATATAAGACAATTATAGGCAGATAATTTGATTACGACTTACCTTTTGGTGCAGTATTATCATTACTGCCGGGCCAAATGTTGCCAATCACCAGCACCTAGGTCAGTCAATTGATATTAGTCAGTTGACTGACTTAGGTGTTTTGGCCTCGCCTCGGTACGGGTGTATTATGGAGTGATCTATGCTGATCGTACCAATGCGTAATCGCAATTATACGATCAGCCCCAATAAGCTACCCCCTTGCAGGTTAGTCCAAGAGTTTCCGCATAAGTTTATCCACTGGCGTGAGGACGGCATGAATTCTGCAACCGCGAAGCAGCTACGAACTTGTCTACTCGGTGAAGCCAAGTAGCGTAAAACCTGAAAAGAACCCGCAGTCCTTTGATGATCTTTTTTTGTAGAAGTAGGTCAGAAAGGGTATTTTGTTCGCATATAAATAAGTCACGACACATTTGAAAAAATGACACGCAGTTGGAATGATATACAGTGGATTTTTGAACCCGACGGGAGCCTTAGAGACATTTACGTCCAAGACATTTCATTGCAAGAGTGGGGAAAACTCATTGGCCACTTAAATAACAACTTTGACCTGACATATTCTGATCAGGACAAAATCGACAAGAAATATGTTCTTGAGTACCTCCAAGACACAAGTGGAGAAATGGAAAGTAAATCCCTGACAATTCACTTGGGACAAATAAAAATAAACTGTTTTTTCTTTCTTTCAGAGCAAATTGAATTTGACATTGACCCTAAAGAAGTTAATTCACTTAGCGACTTTGAAAAGATTGAAAAATTTATGACTTCAGTTAGCGAGGCTCTTCAGGAGCAAGTTACATTGACAGCAGAAAATAACCCTGAATTTCCATTGTTCAAAGTTGACACTAAAAATGAGATCAATAAAATATTGACAGAGAAAGAAGCAAGTGAGCTATTAGGAAGAACCAATTCCATTTCCAGTCAAATGTCGATTTTAAGGACAAGAATTCAGATGAGGTTTTTCCCTAAACGATTCGAGAAAACTCTTTTGGAGAGTGCTAATCAAGAATATCAACCGACAAAAAAAGAAAAAAACGTGTGGTAGTAAGCTGTATAACACCTTGCGAGATGCTTCGGTACTATACACAGACGAGACCGTTCTCTTTAATACCGCAATTACTTCCCACTTCCGCTTTCCCACTTCCGACTTTGAAACCTTTACCCCAAAATCAACCTACTCAACTCAGAATGCTTCAACAACTGCCCCAGCACAGGGTGTCCTTGCTTACTTATCCCGTGCAGGAGTACCAGCCGCTGGTCTGCTGGGAGTTCAGGTAAGAGAAGAAATTGCTCCAGCCCAGCAGCCTGTTGAGTGCTAAGTTCAGACTGTGTTTGAAGGTAATCGAGGATACGTTGCCCCAGGGTGGCCAAGCGGTCTACCCTCGGGAGCTCTTCTGCTAGCAGTTCTTCCAAGAGGGATTGCTGGGTTTCGGCTTTCGCATCCAGGAAGTCGGATGCAGAGGGGAGAGGAATGGTTTCGTTTGCCAGATACGCTACAAAAGCTTGCGCTGCCTGGGTACCCACGGCCGAATGCGCCAGTAGCTCCAATTGTGGATCGGGGGGCATTGGTTGCCCGTATTGTTGCCACAGCCGGAAGAGGAAAGTAAGTGTGCGGGCAGTGGTCTGTTCGCCATCAATCATTTCGGGTTGCTGCCGGACAAATTCGATGGCCATTGCCGGAATCCCTTCGGTTGCTGCCCAAGCGGCCCAACTATCGACTTCATAAACCAGTTCCAAGTGCAGCATTCGAGAAATGGTGGCCTCGTCTACCGGTGTCACAGAATACTGCTGCCCCTCAGGGTTGCCGGTCAGAATGATAAACCAATTGTCGGGCAGCGCCCACGAACTCAGCCGGCGTTCTTGCCACAAAGCCATCAGGCCTCGTAGGATACGATCATCTGCGCGGTTGAAATCGTCGATGAGCAGAATACCTGGCTCTTCTTCCTGTGGTATCCATTCCGGTGGAGCAAAGCGACTTAATGCTGTGCCATCATCTGTTTTTTCCAGATAGGGTAAGCCAATCAAATCGCCCATCTCCTCAAATTGTGCAGGACTAATCATCTGGCAGGGCCATCCTTTTGCTTTGGCCAATGCCAGCACCATTTCAGTCTTACCAATGCCATGCTTTCCCCATAAACAAACAGGCGGAACCTGGTGTGCAGGTTGCGCAAAGAGTCGCTGCAAATACTGAGCAGCAGCTTGGGCACTGACGCGCGGACCGTGAGAAAATGGTGTGGTTATTGCCAAGATAGGTCGTTTTTAGAGGGGGAATGAACAAATAAAAATTAGCGCCAAAGCTAATTTATGACATAAAAGGCAGCAAATTCTCAACTTTTTTATGATTTTTGTAGCCGAAGAAGCTTTTTCTGCTTCTTATCCTTTCGCTTTTGGAACATGTTTGGGACGGTTTCGTTATGAGAATCAATGATTTCCGGTTCTGGCAAAGTTGCGAAATTCGAGCTTAGCGGGCTAAGCGAGCATTTTGCAGTAAAGTCAGGTTCGTAAAGTATTGATTCGCAATAGGAACGAGGCCCAAAGATGCTCTTAGGTCATGAAACCACAGGAAGTCAACGCCAAAAAGCCAAATTGACTTCTCGTACTTTAGAGAAAACACACACAATACGGCAGACAAGCATCCATCGCTTGTCGAATTGGTGATAATTGGTTAGCCCAATATTGTCAAATATTTGATCATTGCATAATTGCAAGCAATAGAATGCTTGTGTAATAAGGTTTCAAAAAGCGTGATTGAGCTGCAAAATAGTTGCTTAGTCAATTTCAAGGCAATCCTATGAGACACTACATCCTTTGGTGCGGACTATTATGGTCTGCGACTTTGCTGGCCCAGCCTCGGGCAGAATTAAATTTATTACTTGGCGGTGGTGCCTATCTTGGCGACTTGCAAGTAGCGAACCAGATTCCTGATTTGGAGCAGGTTCAGTTTTCTCCTGGACTGCAATTTGGGGTGTCGATACACAATAACTGGCTGGTCAGAGCTGGATTTCAAACCCTAAGCTATGATGGTGCCGACGCTTTTAGCGATATAGCAGAGATTAAAGAACGAGATTTTTCCTTTACAGGGAAGCTTACAGAAGGCAACGTACAACTGGTGTGGGAACCTTTAGCCCATCGTCGTTATCCGGCCACTGGAGGTTATCGGAATATTATTTCCCCTTACCTTTTTGTTGGTGCTGGCTTGGCTTTCTTCGAGCATACTACGCGTTATGGTAATCCTGGTGTTGATGGGTTTCCTCCAAAGATACAGGCTGACCTTGATGCGGAAGAATCCCCTGCATTTGTCCTTCCTGTAGGTGGAGGAGTTCGTTTCGATCTTAGTAAACATACCAGTGTGGGCCTTGAGTTGGGCGCACGTAAGACCTTTACCGATCAACTTGATGGCGTATCCAATTCGGGGAAATCAGATACCGATGATTGGTACTTGGCTGGTGGTTTAACCATTAGCTATCGTTGGATTACACCAGATTATGATCGCGATGGCTTTTTTGATAAGGTAGATGCTTGCCCCGAGCAAGCTGGCGTGGATTATGCCAAGGGTTGTCCTGATAGCGACGGCGACGGCCTGCCCGACAACGTAGATCTTTGTCCTTACCAAGCAGGTAAAATAGAAACCCGTGGTTGCCCCGATACTGATTTTGATGGCGTAGCTGATTTTGTAGATGATTGCCCCGATTACCCCGGCTCAGCAAGCGCTAAAGGCTGTCTGGATAGTGATGGCGATGGCCTCCGCGATGACGAGGATATGTGTCCTTATTGCCCAGCTGTAAATGGTTTGTCGGGCTGCCCTGATACGGATGGCGATGGTATTGAAGATGCCCGTGATCGCTGCCCCAACCTGGCGGGTACCAGCGAAGGAGAAGGTTGCCCTTACGTCGATAGTGACCATGACGGTGTTGCCGATGAAGAGGATCAATGCCCGGAACTTGCAGGGTCAGAAGCGACTAAAGGTTGCCCCGATACCGATGGTGATGGCTTGATTGATACCGAAGATAAATGCCCAACACTTGCGGGAACATCAGTCAATATGGGGTGCCCGGCAGTGAGTGAGGCCATTAAAGAAACTTTGGCCTTCGTTACGGAAGCGGTACAGTTTGAAACCGGAAGCAACCAACTCAAGGAAAGTTCTAAAGAGAAGCTGGATGAACTGGTGGCTATCCTGGAGGAACATCCTTATTATCACCTGACGATTAGTGGTCACACGGATAGCCAGGGGAACAATGATGCCAACCTCAAATTGTCTCAGGCTCGTGCAGAAGCTTGTTTTGAGTACCTTGAAAATGGAGGGATCAATGCAGCACGCATGACTCACGAAGGTTTTGGCGAAAGCCAACCCATAGCTCCAAACAGTACGAAAGCAGGTCGAAGCAAAAATAGGAGAGTAGCTTTTGAATTAGTGGTACGATAAGAAATCGCACGAAAATAATTGAACCACATTAAGGGATATAAGGTCGTTTAAGTGTTTTGAAAGAGATGCTTACCCTGGGTTTTCTGTATTTTGTATATTTGATTTGTAAAACAATATCTCTCTGAAAAATGCAAAACTTTTTATTCGCTGTGTGTCTCCTCTTTGGAACACCAGCAATGACGCAATCATTTACCGTCACAATTCCTGTTGATCAGCTTACTGATGCTACGATATCTTACTGCTTTCTTTCTGATGAGGAAGGAGAAATCATCGATGATTATTTTTATAACCCTTTTAAGG
Organism: Lewinella sp.; assembly: GCF_050633125.1. Lineage (NCBI taxonomy): Bacteria > Pseudomonadati > Bacteroidota > Saprospiria > Saprospirales > Lewinellaceae > Lewinella > Lewinella sp. The sequence continues at coordinate 6,488 of NZ_JBOEFX010000135.1, read as the reverse complement.
AATTATATACAGACACAATTCGGTTGCGAAGCTATTCGGCAAATCGCTCCCATCTTTCTGTGGTTCAATATTATATTCCTGTAAGTGCCGATGAGGAAGATTTAACCAAGGTTTTCACCATTTATGGTTTGGAGGCGGATTTTCTTTACGAAGCTGTAGCTCGCCCAAGAGAAATGCATGTTTTGGGGCAATACGCCCAAAGTGAGCAAGTAGCCTATCATTTTACAGGCATGGATTATAGCCTCTCTCAAGTTCAATTTCCTCCTAAAGCAGAACTTACGGATAAGGGGTATCGGTCACGTTTTCAAACTGGAAGACTAGAAGGGATAGACCAGTGTGCAGAAGATTATTACATTTTTCTTAGAACAGGCAGCAAAGTGCCCTGGCGATACATTTTGCACCAGCAAGAATTTAGTGGTGACACCATGCGTTATTCCGATTTGCCAACAGTCTCTCGAGAGAAAAGAATTGTTTTGCCGGTCTTCGGGAATTGGCAACTTCAGGTCACTGCTTATCACCCTTATCTGGATGATCGGGTAAGTATTCCTTTTTCTGACAGCCGCGACGGTCGGTTTGAAGGGAGAGAATTGTATTTGCAGATTCCAGAAGATGATATCCTCGAAGATTTTATCATTCGGGCATTGGTTTCTCCAAAAAGGGATAAGTATTTGTACCTCTTTCGAGGAGATCATTTACCAGACGAAATAACAAGGGTGGAGCCAAGTTTAAGCCCATTGAATGATGCTCGGCGTATCTCAATAAAGATGGTTAGCCCGGACGGGTACTTCCTGTTGAAGAGCCCACCCAATCGCTTGGTCCGAAACCCTGAGGGGGGATTTGAGTATGAAAATACCCGCTTTTCATGGATTGTTTCCGGTGAAATACCTCCATCGAGGCATATTGAATTTGATATTCCCATTTTTTCAAGTAACATTCTTCACGTTATTCCAACCTTGAAGAAATTTACGGGTAAACAAATGACGGTCTGCAAGCTTTTTTATCCCAACGTAAAACTCACTCCCCGGCAATGGTCAACCCAGTTGGTTCAGGGGCAATACTTTCTACAGGAATTCGGAGGGATGATCTTTACAGATAATTTGCCAGTTAGTATTCGGTAGGAACTATTTAGACTTTCGCTTCAGCCTCGCGTAAATATGCTTGGAATGCCCACGCCCCGGAGATTCGCGTTCATCAATTTCTATCAGGCCTGTTAGGGATTTTAAGAGAGGGGTAAGTTTGTTGAAACCATGATTACGCGGATCAAACTGAGGTTGCTTTTTTAGCATCAGGCTACCTACTTCTCCCAAAAAGGCCCAGCCGTCATCATCGCTGATATCGTCGATAGTTTCGGCGATGAGTTGCTTGATTTTGCTCGGGATAACCTCTTTTTTACTGCGACTAGGCGTGCTTCCCGTTCCGGTCTTTTCCTTTTTGATATGTGGTTTGAGAATTTCAATAAAAATGAACCGATCACAGGCTACAATAAACGGTTCTGGCGTCTTTTTCTCCCCCATACCGATGACTTTCATGCCCGATTCACGCAAGCGGGTAGCAAGGCGGGTAAAGTCGCTATCACTGGAAACGATACAAAAACCATCAACCTTGGAGCCGTAGAGGATATCCATCGCATCAATGATCATGGCGGAGTCGGTCGCGTTTTTACCGGTGGTATAGCTGTATTGTTGGATCGGCGTGATGGCATGTTCCAGGAGTACTTGTTTCCATCCTCGGACATGGGGCTTGGTCCAGTCGCCATAGATGCGCTTGATGGTGAGCGTGCCAAATTTGGCGAGCTCTTCCATCATTTCCTTTACCATTTTGTAAGGAACATTATCAGCATCAATCAGCACAGCCAGGTTTAAATCGGGTTTGTCTTGGTTATCCATAGGTATAAAGGTAGGGTTTTATAGAGGCACCGTCTGCCATCTGTTTGTATTAACGGACGATTCAAAGCATACGTTCAGTGTTCTGCCAAGTTTTTTCCTGAATAATATTCTACCCTCGTTTACTTTAGTAATTTAGCTAAACTGTCCAGTAATGGGTGGGTCTGCTTTTATTCTTCACGTATGATTTCCAATTCCGTTATGAAAAAATCCTTATTCATCCTGGTGTTAAGTTGCTTATTAGGGACCGTCGTCTCTGCTCAGATTAGCGCCAAGCTCATGCGTTTTATCGACGTATCAGAAACCCAAATCACCTTTGTTTATGGTGGCGATTTGTGGATTGTTCCTAAAAGTGGTGGCACCGCACAGCAGGTAACCCACTCTCCGGGCGAAGAAAGCTACCCCCGCTTTTCTCCCGATGGTAAGTCTATTGCTTACACGGCCTCCTACAACGGTAATATGGATGTCTATACCATGCCGATAACTGGTGGTGTACCTACGCGCGTAACCTACCAATCGCATGCCGACCGAATGGTGGATTGGCACCCTGATGGGGAGCGACTCCTTTTTGCTTCGCGCCGCGAATTAGGTCAGCGTTCTGGTCGTCAGCTTTTTCTGGTCGATAAAGACGGAGGGATTGCCCAACGATTGCCCATTCCTTACGGAGAACTCGCCAGTTACTCTCCTGATGGAAAACAGTTGGCTTATATTACTAAAATTACTGAGGGGTACCCCTTCAAACGCTACCGGGGTGGTCTCACTTCTGATATCTTGATTTATGATACGGATAGCCAGGAGGTCGTTAACGTGACGAACAATACCGCCAACGACGGGCAACCTGCCTGGGCCGGAGACAAGGTTTATTTTCTCTCCGATCAGGCCAAGAATATGCGCCTGAATATCTGGGTCTACGATACCAAAACGAAGACTTCCCGACAGGTAACCAAATTCAACGACTTCGATATCTCTCGTCTCGCAGCTGGCCCCAAAGACCTGGTCTTTGAAATGGGAGGCACGCTTTACCGTATGGATTTGGCAACCGAAAAGTACGAGGCTGTTCCGGTCAACGTCATCAGCGACCTTTCCGTAGAGATGCCCCGTGCCGAAGATGTGAGCCGTAATATCAGCAATATGACCGCCGCCCCCGGTAGTAAGCGCATCATTTTTGAAGCCCGCGGGGAGCTGTTCAACGTTCCTGTAAAGGAAGGGTATACGATGAACCTCACGAATTCCAGCGGTGCCTTCGATCGTGATCCAGCTTGGTCGCCGGATGGCAAAACCCTCGCTTTTTGGAGCGATCGATCTGGAGAGTTTGAGGTCTACTTTCAGCCCGCCGATGGTAGCAGCCCAGCCCGACAAATGACCCGGCGCGGCAAAGGTTTTGGTTATAACCTCTTCTGGTCACCAGATAGCAAACAGGTCGTGTTTATCGATGAAACCAATACCATCTTTTTGATGGACGCCTCCTCTGGTGACCTGAAAACGGTGACCCGAAATACTTGGAATATCAGCCACCCTGGCCGAGGAGGTTACACCATCTCTTGGTCACCAAACTCGGAATGGCTGACCTTTGCCTTGGGGCAGAACAATGCCAATGAGGCCATCTTTTGTTACAATACCAGAACAGAAAAACTGGAACGAGTCAGTAGTGGCTATTTCAATGATTCGGACCCCGTTTTTAGCGCAGACGGTAAATACCTGTTTTACCTGACCAATCGCAGCTTTACACCCTCTTATTCTGATATGGGCGATGGCACTTGGGTGTACCCCAATGCGACCCAAATTGCAGCGGTCAGCCTCACTTCAGATGCACCATCACTGCTGAGCGCTCGCAATGACGAAGTGGAAATCAAAGAAGATAAAAAAGAGGAGGAGGACGATGAAGAAAAGGAAGAAGAATCAGAATCAGAGGAAGAAGCTGAGGAAGACGACGATAACCTGGCCATCGACTTTGAAGACATAGAAGCACGTTTGGTCTTGTTGCCGCCAGATGCGGGCAATATTCTTGGCTTAATGCCTTTCAAAGGGAAGCTGTTGTACGGACGTGCACCCAACACGGGCTCTGGCGAGCGTTCTGTAAAGATTGTTGCCTATGACCTGGATGACCGGGAAGAAAAAACGGTAATCGACGGCATCAACGGCGCTGTAGTTACTGCTGATGGGAAAGCGATTCTAGTAGAGAGCAATGGCCGATACGGCATCATCAAGCCTGCTCCGGGGCAAAAAATAGACAAAGGTATTCCTACCGATGGCTTGGTGATGAACCTTGTTCCTCGCGAAGAATGGAAGCAGATTTTCAACGATACCTGGCGTCGTCATCGTGACTTCTTTTACGATCCTGCCATGCACGGCCTTGACTGGGAGGCGCTCCGCACGCGCTATGGTGCGCTATTGGATGACGCCCGTACCCGCTGGGATGTTTCGGCGCTGCAATCTAATCTGGCAGCGGAGCTTAGCGCCGGGCATACCTACACCTTTGGCGGTGATGCCGAACGGGTGCGCCCCGTCGTGACCGGCTATCTGGGCATCGACTGGGAGCTGGCCAATGGCAAGTACCGTATCAAACGCATTGCCCGGCCAGCGGCTTGGGATACGGAAGTGCGTTCTCCGCTGGATCAGCCCGGTGTGGATGTAAAAGCGGGAGATTATATCCTGGCCGTGAACGGTATGCCATTGGATATCAATAAAGACCCTTATGCGGCTTTTGCTGGTTTGGCAGAAACGACCGTGAGCCTCAAGATCGAACGCACGGGAGAAGAACCTCGCGAAGAAATCGTTACCCTTTTAGATGAAAGAGACGAAGTACGCCTGCGCCACCTGGAGTGGATAGAACAGAACCGGAAAATGGTAGAAGAGCTTTCTGATGGCAAATTGGGTTACGTCTACATGTCCAATACTTCTGGGCAGGGCCAATTAGAGTTGGTGCGGATGTACTACGGCCAGCTAGACAAGGAAGGTTTTATCATTGATGAACGCTTCAACGGCGGTGGCCAGCTAGCGGATCGCTTTTTGGAACTGCTACAGCGCCCGGTGGTTTACAACCTGCACTGGCGTCACGGGCGGGATCATACCCACCCGATAAAGACCAATACTGGCCCCGTAGGCATGTTGATCAACGGCTGGGCGGGTTCCGGAGGAGATGGCTTGCCGTGGGCTTTCCAGGAGCTTGAAGCTGGCCCTATTGTGGGGGAGCGCACCCTGGGTATCCTCGTTGGCCCCGCTACCGGGCATCGCCTTATTGATGGTGGCGGAATCACCGTTCCTGGTGCTCGCCTCTACGACAATGATGGCCACTGGTTCTGGGAAGGCGAAGGTGTCGCTCCAGACATCGAAGTTTGGGATGACCCCAATATCCTCATGAAAGGCCGCGACCCGCAAGTAGAAAGAGTGGTACAGGAAGTCGTGAAGTTATTGGAAACCAAGCCAGCTAAATTCACGCCCGCTCCTGCTCCTGAAGATCGCACTGCGAAGGGGCTAGGTAAGCAATAATGGTTTTCATCGGAAAAAAAGATAACACGATTGGCTGGGCATTTGAAGTCCGTGCCGATCGTGTTTTTTTTGAGCCTAATCGTACCAGTGCGATCATACGATTGGGGGTAAAACTCTCAAAATATTCGCTTTGTAAAGCGGGCTTTTTTATCAATTCCAAATCAATAATTCAAAAATGGGAATGATTCTTCTATAACTATCAAAAATATACTTATCGGAACAAAAAAACACCTGTAAATTATTGGTCTATCGTTTCCTTCGGTAAGGAAAAGCTTTACATTTTTTAAGTTGTAAAATACCAAGGAAGCTATGCATAATGTGGTAGTCGCCCAGTAATTATGGCCAAAACTCAGGAGTATACATAGGTAAGCAGTCTGCTTCAAATTCCAGGCTAAACAACTGTTTTGCTTCAAACGGCTTAAAAATGTCCCCAAAAAACCCAGAATACAATAATATAAGCCCCAGCCGTTTTCGTAATCATACAATGAGAGAAACATCCTTATAAATGGATCTAGCGATGATATATTGTATATTATTTCCAGCCTTGAGAAAAGGACTAGCACAAAAAACAACATCTCAAAGTAGTTCAGAAGTGTCAATTTGGAAGCCTTACTCACTCTTTGTGTTTTTTGATAATAGCTTACATTTAGCAGATGAATATAGCCATTTTCGGGTTTTGGTGGTTCCCCGTGATTTATCGCGGGTACGACCACAGCACAGAACGATGCAGTATTTCCTGAAAAAGAGAATTTTTCTTGAAAGGCACGCTCATGTTAGTTTCCTAACTAACATGCTATATCCTGCTGGTCCCCTGACCAGCTAACAAGCCGTAAATGTGAAGACTGTTGGTCGGGAGACCAACGTGATATTTTCAGGTTAGTCTGGGGACTAACCTGAGCGGAAGAGGAAATTTTTCTTAAAAAGCATCGTTTATCACATGAAATCAAATTAAGAAGCGTTGATTAAGTGCCTGTTACAGTGTGATTTGTCTGACAAAACATTGCTTTTGTATGACCAATAAGGAACAGCACAAAAATAAGCTGAGCCGTCGTTTTTCAAAAAGTTGGCTAAGCGGTTCACTTTAAGCGTGTCAACTATTTGGAAAACCACAAAGAC
>NZ_JBOEFX010000134.1:0-26004 GCF_050633125.1 Lewinella sp. | reverse complement strand
GCGTCGGTTCTACCTACGTCATTACCCCCAAACGCCTCTAGCGCCCACGGTAGCCGGGAGCCACCCGTAGGAAGTCGTCCGCGGCGCCTGACGAGCGAAAACGGCCGCCCTAAATGCTGGTCAGGGGACCAGCAGGATACTTCATGTTAGTTCGGAAACTAACATGAGCAGTTCTACCTCGGAGAGGTGCCACATTGGTAGTTTCAGCCCATCTTTCAATTCCTTCGACCTCGGAGAGATCAAATATTGGCAGCTACAGAAAAACGGAGGGATACGACCTCGGATGAGGTCGCACTACTATTTAGGCAAAAGCAGAAGCATTCGCAGCAACTATTATACCTGGCACTAAGTGGTTTGGGAATATTAACGCAGCCAGAACACAAAAGGACAAGTGGAAATGTCCCAAACCATTTAGTAACGGATTATTACTCCAATGAAAAGTAATCCAATTTTCACTTTACTAAGAGGTATTTCGATCTTGCGTTCCATTACTTCTCCTTATTTTTTCGCATGCCCCATACTTCCGACTTCCGACTTCCCACCTCCGACTTCTAATAAAGCCGCTTTATCACAATATCAATCCCAAAACTCACAAAATACCGCCAGGAACGCTGCTCCAACAATTCTCCATCAAACTGGCGGTAATGAGGGCCAAACTGGTAGCCCGTACCCAGATAAAATGGTGATTTAGGAATGTTCCACTGCAACTGAAAGCCGGGCTTCAAGACATTCCGAAAAGTCAGTTGATTATCCCCCGCCAAGTCTTCACTGAGGTTGAAGGTCGCCAGACTGCCCAGGTCAATCACCGAGAAAAACAGGCTAAACGACGGGCGATTAGCTGCATACTTCTTACCCAGCAAGAAACTAAAGCTTATCCCTACCGGCATCGTCGGTGCCAACGTATTAAAAGTCGTTTCCGATGCCTTCGCATTGCCGCTCAGCGTTTCCTGTCCAAAAAGGCCGCCCACATAAGCGTTGACACCAGCCGTAAAGGGGAGCTGCCGTTTCACGCGTGAGCTGCCCGGAGGGTCGGCAAAAGCGTTCAGCAGCGCTTGTACCTGGCTTGCGGAATCTGCATCAACCATACCGCCTATAAAGCCGCCGTATTGTTGTAAAAAGTGTACCAGACCTCGCTGCTGAACATTAGGGTTATCAGGTAGCGTGGTCTGAAATTCTTCCGTCAAACGGATGGTGGCTTCCAGGGTTTTGTTGATGGCTTGGCGATAATTCTTCGTACTGATGTAAAACACCAAATCCAATACATTCTGACTGATCTCCGGCACCTGTGCCAAGCCTGCCCATTTTTGGGTAAGGGCATACACAGAATCCGGCTGAAGTGGATCTACCAACAGCGGCGTCTCCAACAGCCGGTTCAGGGTGTTGATCACAAAAGACGATTCCTGGTAAAACTTCAACGAATCAGGTACCGCATTCACCCGGGTAGGCAGCAAATTAAGGTCCTGCACGGTAGCTTGCACCAAAAACGACAACCCGTCACGCGAGAAAGTCCCAATACGCTCAATATGCCCCAATTCTTGCTCCATCAGTCCCAGAAAAGCCGACCGCTGTGGCCCATCGAGCATCAAGCTTTGCAACTGCCGCATATCTATAAAATGCTGGGCCGCACTATCAGGAGCATCCGAGCGCAAAAGGTAAAACAAGTGACTCAACACCTCGCCCATCTGCAGCAAGGGCTGTGTGTTTTCGTGGCTCCTGCTGAGGTTGCTTGCGTAGCTGTTGTCCAAGGCTTTCAGCGCCTTGCGCAGGGTCTCAAGGTCTTGACCCAATTGTATACTCTTGTCTTCAATACTTTGCAACTGTTTGGTGCTAATACTGGCATTCATGTAGCTGGCTACCGGATCAGGCGCCAGTGCCGCAGCACCTACCCTGGCCTCAATCCGAGTATGCAGCGCTACCAGTCGGTCTTTTACTGCTGCCAAGATTTCTTCCTGCTTAATGATTCGCTGTATGTCGGAATCATTCGCTCCCGGCATGGTTACCGCCAGGTTTTTTACAATGTTATCTAGAACCTGTAAGGCTCCTGCTTCGTCGGCCTCTAATTTACCTTGCCATTGAGTGCTGGCGGTTTGCAGGGTGTTTTCCAGCGTCAGTTGTGCCAATTGCAGGCTTTGTCGCCTTGCACTCAGCAGGTTCCCCGAGGTTTTAGCGGCCAGTTCCGCTTCCTGCAAGCTATTGTCATAAGCGATCAAATTATCCCGCCATTCCATAAAATACTGGTCGAGGGTAGTCGTCCCAAACTCTTCACCAGCCAAACGGCGAGACAGTGCCAAGCCGGCAGCACGCCGATTCTGTGGACTTACAGGTTCGCTGAAGTATTTATCGTAAGATTTGAGCGTCCCAATTGTCGCCACCAAAGAAGGTGGCAAGGTCCCCCCCAACAAACTAGGCACAAAGGCCAGGTCATAACCTCCTTTAGCTGGTGCTTTAAAAACGCTTGAGAAGCGTTTACCATTCGCCTCCGAAAGTTCCGCAGACTTCGACAACTTCATACGTAAACCACCAGGAACATCCGGATTGAAGACAAAATTCAGTGCCCGCTCGTTCATATCTGTTTCTGCTACTTCTATATCTCCGTAGATGTCTTTGCATTGGTCTACTACTGCTTGCACAGCGGTGATTACCGCTTGGTATTCAGGTGATTCATTGGCAGTATCGGCTAGCAAAAGGTTGCGCTGTTTCTCCGTATCCTGGTAGCGTTTGTACAAGTTGCGAGAGACTAGCGGAATCGTTTCTTCAATAGGTACATTGCCCTCTTTGGTGATCGCAACAACGCTATAAACGGTAAGCATGGAGTAAAACACTGGATCGGCCTGCAATTCCGAAAACAGGTCATCGGTCAGCAACAACTCCGGCAAGCGTACATCCAGGAGCTGCAAATCCTGGAGGAAGGCATCGCGCAAACTCGCCAGAAAAGAATCAGAATAAGCATAATCGGTACTACCATACAAGGTGATCACCGTCGGGAATAGCTTAGCGACCGTCGGCATTTCCTTGCCCAGCAGGCGATCCAAGAAAGTCACGACCAGCTCCTCCCCTGCTCGCTCCACCAGGAAGGAAAACAAACCACGGATAATAGCCGCTTCGTTAAACAAGCCAATTCCTGCGCCACCGCTTTCCTGCTTGGCTTGCGCTGGTGCTTGCAAGGCTGAGATTGCATCTAGTGGAGGTTCCTGGTACTCTCTCATCGTCTTCATTAAAGACAAATATTCTGCTGGATCAATAGCTTGTTCAGCATACAACAGCTGTAGAATTTGCTTACGTGGGCCAGCCCTCAGGCTATCTGTTGTTGCCCGAAAACTTTGATGAAAGACAGGGGTGATATCGCCCTTCAAACCCGTCAATCCGCCAATCAAAGAACTGATTGTATTATTGTTTTGGTAGCTTTTTAGCACTTGTGTTACCTCCGGAACAGCAACCGGGCTGCGACGATCATTATTATAAAACCACAAAACAGCGGTGAGTTCTCCCAACGCCTGGGCGTGAGCGTCCCTACTTGCTGTAGAATCAGCCAAAACACGGCTGGCATTGGCCAACAACTTGGCATCTTGCAATAAACTCTGTGCCTGAAGTTGCCCGCATAGGAGCAGTAACAAAACGATAATCTTATTCATAAAAGGAAGGATCAATTGATGGAGAAAACGGGGTGTGCACAAAGCCATTAATTACGCTGTTGGTAGTGGGCAACGTTGCTCAATAAAATCACTAAGTTCTCCATAGTGCTTAAAGAAAGGAGCCAATTCTTCTGAGGCCTGAAAAGCATCTGCAAATCCATTGAGCAGCATCACATCAATTTCATCAGCCAGCACCGATTCATCTCGTAGCTTCTTTGTATAGTTATCCCGTAGGGGGACTTGTCTTTTTCGTAGTTCCTGAAAATCGGCATTCGTTGCTAAATCTATCCCCCGTGCCATAAAGAATTGAAATCGGCCCAGCGTCTTGCGTCGGATATTTTGCAAGCCCTCCAATGCTTCTTGGTTGCGGTTGGGGCCGGCCTCCGTTTTATCTGAGCGGCCAGCATCAGCATTGTCTGCCGAATTGACCAATGCTTCCTGTAGAATCACAATCAAAACATCTACTTGGGCGGTGAGGTCATCTATTTGAGGTACACTTACCTCGTTGATGGCTAATAGGCAAGAAAAAACCTTTGTGCGGTCAATTTCTACTTGTTTGAGCCATACCTCTGGTTGTTTGAACTGCTGAATTTGTTCATCAGCTTTCTTTTGCAGCGTTTCTAACTTGGTTTTATCGACCGCATCATCACTTGCAAAAACAGTAAACTTATTGGTGACTATCAATTGGGTATCCAGCAAAAGGCTCTTTGCTTGGGCATTGGTATCTGCCATAAAACATGGTGTTTGGTGTTCTCAAAATACTTGCTCAATTTAGTTAAAAATATTGACATGTGATTACACTGTTTTTACAAAAGAAACACCAAGTGCTTCTATAAATTATCCTTTGTATGCTGCTCACTACATACAATCTTACTGCAATATTTACACCAACCGAACATCCAAGAAAACCCAGCGGTTATTAAAGGTAAACGCCCCTTTGCTATGCCAATCATTGGAAGTTTAATCAAGACGGCTCTCGAAATAAATAACCAGTTAAATGGTTTGCCCGAAGATGCCCATCAGATACAATCTATACAACTGCAACAGTTACTACAGCAGGCCAAAACTACTTCCTTTGGGAAGTACTACGGGTTTCAGCAAATCCTCGACGCCGAGGATATCATCACTTCCTTTCAAAAACAAGTTCCTTTACACGATTATAAAAAGCTCCATCAGCGTTGGTGGAAGCAACAACAAGATTTCCCTGATATCACTTGGCCCGGCCAGCCCAAATACTTTGCTTTGAGTAGTGGTACAACCGGAAAAACCAGTAAACGCATCCCTGTCACAGGTGACATGCTGGCCAGCTTTCGTGCCGTAGGTCAATCCCAAATCGCATCGCTTGCAAATTTTGACCTCCCTGCCGGCTTTTTCGAAAAGGATGTGCTTATGCTCAGTAGCTCGGCAGACCTCAGTGAGCACAAGCAACACCTGGAAGGAGAAATCAGCGGGATCAACTCGCTCAACATTCCCGATTGGTTTGATAGCTTTTACAAACCGGGCAAAGAAATTGCCCAAATCAGCGACTGGGACGAGCGCGTAGCTGCTATCGCGGAGGCCGCACCTGATTGGGACGTGGTCGCTATTGCAGGTATCCCCTCCTGGGTACGGATGATGATTATCAAAATCATAGAGGTCCATCAATTGGATACCATCCATGACCTATGGCCTAATTTAAGCATTTACGCCAGCGGCGGAGTAGCCTTCGCCCCTCACCGTAAGAGTTTCGAAAAGTTGCTCGCCAAGCCGCTCACCATCATGGATACCTACCTGGCTTCGGAAGGGTTCTTTGCATTTACGGCCCGGCCAGGTACCCTATCGATGCAGCTGGCTGTTGAGCACGGCATCTTTTACGAGTTCATCCCTTTTGACGAACGTGGTTTTGATGAAACCGGCCAGTTGCTTGACGATCCACAGGTGCTGCACTTGGGGCAAGTAGAAGAAGGCCAAGATTATGCCTTGATCGTCAGTACCCCTGCTGGATCTTGGCGCTACATGATTGGCGACACCATTAAGTTCACCAATCTGGAGCAATACGAAATCGTCATTAGTGGACGTACCAAATACTACCTAAACGTTGTAGGCAGCCAGCTTTCGGAAGAAAAACTGAACAAGGGAATACAGGAATTGTCAGATAAAATAAGCGTCGAAATCAATGAGTTTGCCGTAGCTGCCATCAAGGAAAATGGTGAATACCTGCATCAGTGGGTGCTCGGCACCAACGAAGTCATCGACGAAAAAAACGCCGCCCAGCAGCTAGATCAAATCCTACAGGATCTCAACAAAAATTACAAGGTTGCGCGGACCAAAGCGCTCAAAGCAGTACGAGTGAAGGCCGTACGCCCTACCAACATCTATTCCTGGCTGGAAGCACGCAAAGACAAAAAAGGTGGGCAGATAAAGTTCCCCAAAGTGATGAAAGAGAAAATGATGCTTAAATTATTGAAGTACCTCGGTTAATTCCGATTCCTTTTCTTTCAAGATGGTTTCTAATTCCGTGGGCGAAAGGTAGTAACGTTTAATTCGTTGCTTGTACTGGTCTGGCAATTTAGACTGCTCCAGGATATAGCGTTTGGTGGCCATCAGTGCATCGCCAAATCCATGGTCGATAGCATAGAGATCAGCTCGGCGTTCGGCTCCCATCCGGTAATTGGGGACAGCTAGATAGCGTACTACAAAAGAGATCAAATTCAACGCCGAGCGATTGTGGTAATCCATGATGTGCCCCAGCTCATGGGCAAACCAACCTATCAGCACATTTTCCGGCAATTCTTCCATTCTGATGTACTTTCGCAATTGCAAATGGTCACTCGTTTGCACCCTATAATGACGAGTAGCACGGTGCCAAAAAGCCCAATTAATCACAGGTTGTGCCCGCATGGTATAGTTTTTCAGCGAAAGCTGCTCAAAAGAAAAAGGATGATCGTGAAGCGCGGTAAATTGTTGGTAAGTCTTGATGAAACAATCCTGAATATGCTGGCTGGTAATGTTTTTAAAAGTAAGATTTTGCATGAATTGGTTGAGGGCTTTATTCTTTAAACCCCTCTTAGCAAGCTGGTGTTTGTTTGCGAGCAGAAAACAGCATTGAGTACTAAAATTCACTAAAGAAATCTATCTTGCCTAGCCTTTTCAACAAAGGTTTGTTCTTTTACGGTCTCAACTACTTTACTATGCAAAAATTCTCTTCCTTTTTTGCCTCCGAAGCGCTTAACCTCTCAGTAGGCTATCTCGCTGGGCTTTGTGCCTCTACCCTTGTATCCCGTTTCTTCGTCAAAAAAGGCCTGGTCAATATTTGGGGGCTGGCATCCCGCCGCGAGGCGCTCCAAAAAGATGATTACGAGTGGCTGCTATTCATCGCTTCCTACGTGATTGGTTTAGGGGTATTGCTGTTGGTACAATACGGAATGCGTCGCCTTCGTGGGCAACGGACAATGGCGAACAACAACGAATAACGACATGGCTTCTATAGAGAAAACACAACTCAAACTACTCTCCTCGCAAGCTGTCCACCGGATTCGCGATGGCCGCTCGAATACTCTGAAAACTCACCGTAAGCAAGGCTATAGTTAATGAGATGATGGCAGCCCAAAGGAATACCTCCAAATTCAACTCTATCCGATAGGCAAAGCTTTGCAGCCATTTGGTCATGGCCCACCACGAAAGAGGTATGGCTATCACCAGTGCATAGAAAACAAGTTTAATGAAGTCTTTTGACAACAGATGCACCAGCCCTGAGGTTGATGCGCCCAGCACTTTCCGAATACTTATTTCCTTACTTCGCTGCTGGGCAATAAACGTAGACAAGCCTACCAGGCCGATACAAGCAATGAAGATCGCTAGAAAAGCGAAAACGGCAAAAAGCTTCCACTTCCGGGAAATCGGCTTTCATGGTCGGGCCTATCGGCGCGCCCGCCTGAGCCGTTGAAATCACCTGATCTCCGAGTAGGCCATCGGCATCTACCCGATAAGTTCGCTCGGCAAAAGGATGGTACTTATCGTAGCTGAGTTCATCTTCGACATACATAAATATATAGATGAAAGCAGTGAGGCCAAGCGCTAAACCGAGCATATTGACCAGGGTATAAAACTTATGCTTCTTGAGGTTTCGCCAAGCTAAGGTGAGGTAGTTTTTGAACATGATGAGTCGTATTAGGTAAACCAATTCCATCAAAGACAGTGGCGAAGAGGAAAAGCTGCGTGGGTTATTAAATCACCTTCTTACGATTGTTGCTGAATTTCTTTTTGTCGACTATATGAGGCAACAGATGGCCTGGGCGAGAGGTAATGAAAACTACTGGTCCGCTAGCTTTAACCCTTCTGAAAGGATTGCATTAAGACGAAGGTTAGACTGGGAATTCATCCGCTTTTCGTAAGAATATCTAACCTTGTCTACAAAACCCAGTTCCTGCATGATCTTGTTGATTGTGGCAGCAGCCAGCCAAGAATTATCTATGTTTTTTGATGCTAACACAGGCAATAGATCATCAATAAATTCCGTACTGCGATCACTTAGTGCATAACGTCCCGCCAATATAATAGCATATTTCTGTTGTAGACTAACTTCTGTTGTAATTGCTGCTTTCACAATAGGCTTCAAGTCGTGATCTAGCGGATACAAGACCTCTTTTTTCAGCATCAGTTCCGAAAAAAGGAAAACAAAAGTGTGGACGTTTTCTGAACTATCTTGTGCCCATCTACTGATTTTTATCGCTAACTCTTGATTGTTATAGTATCTGCAAATTTTGGAAAAGGAAGATACGATAGGATCATAATAGCTCGTGATCTTGTATTTTTTTAATTCAAAAAAACGAATCAGGTAATCTAGTAACCAAATTGGTGAAGGTTGATGTTTGCTAGTATTTAGATGGTTAGCAAAAAGCGAGAGGACCCTTTGAAAATGTTCCACCCAATTGTCTTGTGCTAAAACAGTGATCAAATAATCAACGATTTCCTGATCTTCTACTCCTCGCTTTTTAATTAAATCACAGGCTTGTGCTCCAAGGTCTTTATCCAATAAGTTATTCCAAGCCAAAGCCAATACCTCTTCTTTGTCAGAATATCTAAGGGCTTCCAGGATAGCTTTTTTTTCGTTATAACTAAGAGAAGTACGCTTTGCGTGTTGGAGAAAAAGCCGGTGCGTATCGTCGTGTTTATAGGCTGAAAGTCCAATGATGATATTTTCTATTCCCCTATTGTTGTTTTTATCTTCATAGGCTGCTAAAAGCAACTTTTTGGCTGCCGCTTGGGGGTAAATTTTCAGCGATTTATATGCTTGAAAACGTTGTTCATCTGTAAGTACAGGTATCCAATCTAGAATCATTTCTCCAACACCAGGTGTTCGAAAAGATCCATGATATTCAATAGCAACACGTAGTTTTTCCGGATTTCCTAAAAACAAATACTCAAGTGATTCAAGCTTTGCATTCTTGCCATTATTATAGAATTGCCTAATATTCTGGACACATTCTGCAAATGTAACATACCATATATCAGTAAGTTGTGATAGTAAAATTTGCCGTGGTGGCAAGCCATTTTTCTGACGAGCCTGAGTAATTTTATCCATTATTGGCTGCAAATCGTCTCCTTTTCTGAGCTCCAACATTTGAGCAGCAACAAAGTATCGAAAAAGCCGTCGATAACCTTCTGCTTTGGGTGCTATTACTTCCCAGTCTTTGCCTAATATCAGTTTTTGGGCAGCTACAGGAATATCCCCAAAAAGATTTTTCACCTGCTGTACTTCACCGTGTATATTAGAAGTTATCTCATAATCAATCGCGTGTCCTTCTATCTCAAAGGTGATCAATGCCTGTACTGTTTCATCTAGTTCTTTATTCATTAAAACTATTTATTTCGATAAGATTTCCTTTGATACACAAGTGCTGATAACCAATCCTTACAGCGAACCATCCATCGTCGTTTATTTTTTAGCTTAATTTGGTGAGTATTTATATTTTTATGTAAGCCTTCCATTAAGGCTTGGTAAGTGGCAAAATCTTTACCTGTAGAAGTGTTCTGACTAAAACCATCTTGAACTCGAACAGAAAATCGCTGCTCCAACATTAGAAAAACAGCTGGATCTGATGACATTTTCAGCGCCGTGAGAACCTCATTTCTCTTTTCCCAGTCCTTCGCAATTTCGGGAGATTCCAATAACTTGACAAATGGATCGGTAATCGCTTTTTCGTATCCAACCTTCCTCATTATCTCGTTTATGGCTTTAATGATATATTTAAAACGCTGCTGATCCTGGTGGTCTAGCAGCTCAAGTAAGTGAGTAATTATCCTTTTGTCGTTCTCTGCAATCGCCAGATTTTTCAGTAAGCTTATTGAGGTATGGAAAAAGGGACTATTGTTCTCTGTAACCAGCTCCTTTACCCTTTTTATCATTGCAGGTACAGGTAATGCCTTAGCATTATATTCCAGTAAATAACCAGATACCATTAAAGCAAACTTCTTTTTCGGGATACTATCTTCCTGGAAAATCTCGTACAAGCGTTTAGGGAATTGGTTGTTGTAAACGCAGTGCAAGATTATTGCTATACTGGAATATGCACTTACATTCGGTTGTATAAGAACAAAGTTCTGATACAAGTCTAATATCTCATTCCCTGTAGGGAGTAGGTAGGGGTTTCCATTGGTGTAGATTTGGCTTAAGGTCTCAAAAAGGCGTTCAAAATTGCTTTGGTCTTTAGTTGCATTCAATACTGGCCAAAGATGATCGAAAATTGCTAAATCATCAATTTCCTCTTTTTTTAGCAGCTTGTAGGCTAAATGCGTAGCGTCGGATTTAGTCAATCCTTGCCACGCAATGTCCGTCACTTCCGGCTTTGAGTAAGTCGTGAATATTTCAAAGAAAAAACGAGCGGATCGCCAGCGCTTTGTTCCAAGACTTTTCCAAGCGTCCAGCATGAGTTGATATACCATCTCATCTTGATAAGCAGATAATCCGTAGAGTATGGATGAAAACATTTTACTCTCGTCGCCTTCTAATTTTTCGTAAGCCTTTAATAGAAAGCTTCGGGTGTCCTCACTAGGAAAAGACTTCAGGGCACGGTAGGTTGCCGCCTTATTCTTATCGGATAAAATGGAGATTTTGGCCCGTAACAACTCCTCAGCCGCCGAAGTTGGATGTTCTGATTGATGTCTGATTACCTTAAACAATATTTCTTCCTCCTCATCCTGAAAGAGAAACATCAAGGCACCGTAGCGCTTATCCTTCTTGTCCTTATTGTAGGCCGCCAGAAGCAACCTGCTTTCTTTCCAAAACGCCCTATTCCAGGGGTCAGTCAAATCTTTGAGATGATGATTTCTCGGCGAAAGTCCGGCCGACTGGCGCAACTTGACAAGCTCCTCTATCAGTGGCTGTAAATCTTCGCCTTTGCGCATTCCTACCAATTGTGCAGCTACATAAAAACGAAACAATTTACGCCAAGCTTCGATCTTAGGCCTGATGACCTCCAGGTCTTTAACCAACATCAACCGTTGTGCAGCTTCTGGTAACTCTAAAAAAAGACTTTTTACCTGCTGCACTTCTCCATGAATATTGCTGGTAACTTCATAATCAAAGGGATGACTGTCGATCTCGATAGTGATAATAGCGGAAACAACCTTCTCATTATTTTGAGTCATTCAGAGAGATTTTTAAAAGGATAATGATAATCAAAGCTTCGCCAAATCAATACCGATGACGGAGGATGTACTAAATGGAGGCATAGGAGGTGTTGGAAAGGATGTTTTTCCCTGATGAAAAATTCCAAAGATCAAGGATACTTCGGGGAGTTTTACCGGCCAAGGCGTAAATCCATCTGTTAGTACAATAATCACATTTGGTTTTTTCGGTAAGGCTAGGGCTGCTTCTATCCCCGCATTCATATCTGTTCCACCACCACCGCTCAGTTGATATAGTTTTATTTGATCACTAGAGGTGTTGACCCGGATGGGCTCGTAAGCCCTGGCGTCACACGGGATAACAGTGACGGGTACACGTAGCCGCTTCATGATACCACAAACCTCCCCTGTAGCTTGCCCTAACATTTGGGCAGACATGGAGCCGGAGGTATCCACCACTACTGCTATTTGTGCTTCGAGATCTCCGGATAAGCTAGGTAGAAAAACGGGGTGATAAGCCGATTGACGGCGACTAAAACGCTGGTAGGAATAATCTAGCCTGCCCCCTACACTCAGTTGTATCGCCATTTTCACTCGGTGCCGCAATACCTTGCGCCAATCTACCTTAGGTTGTAAAATTTCGTTTACCCATCGTCGCCAATTTCCGGGTATATTCCCCGGAGCTTGTTTCAATTGCTCAGCGACCTCTTTGCGGATCAATGACAATACCATCTCATTGACCTCATTTTTACTCGACGCTTCAGGCGTGGATGCCAGTTCCCATATTCTAGAATGACCGTGCACTCCGCTACCTTCGTCCATAACTAAGTCTAGTAGTCTTTGAAGCCGTTCACTTTTACCTCCTTCCTTTCCCAAAAGGCTGTAATATTTCTCTGCTAATTGACCATTAGGCAGCAAGTAATCTTTGGGGAGTAACCCTGGGAAATCCTCAGGCATAGATAAGCCCTCCCAATGACTATCGTTGATTTCAAAGTCAGCAGCGATATTCCATAATTGCGGATAGAAGCCATTTTCTTTGGCCCGTTCCGCGTGGCGTCGTAAAATGTGGCTTATTTCATGAATCCACAAAAAGCCAAGCTCTCGGAGCGACTTTTTTCTTTCAGATGCACTAATTTTCACAACGACGGAAGGATTGAAGTAAACGTTCATCTGTTGATCGATAGCGGCGATGGGTACCTTTTCTGTTATCACTATCCGACAACGATAAAGGGCAGGGGCAAACCAGGGAAGCTGCTGTGCAGCATAAGCTCGACTAAAACGAAGAATAGACTCTTCGGTCTGATATTTCCTGATTTTTTGCATACTGCTATAGCCCTTTTATGATTCGAAAACGCTAATGAATTCATTCAATCCTTCATCAACAAAGAGCGCTTGAATAGCGGCCAGTACTACTGCTTTATCTTCACTTGAGCGTCTTTGTGCGTGACTCAAAGTTTTTGTCAACAATCCTTTCTGGCAAATATGTTTCAAGCTAGGATAGATTACATCTCTACGTTCATCCGAAAATACGATTTGAACCAATGAGAAATATACTTTTGCTAAATCCACCAGTTCCTCCTGGTTGAAATAGCGCTCTAAATAATGCCCTAAGGCACCAAAAAAAACAAAAACCTCACTGTCATTAAGCTGCGGCAAGTCTATCTGCGTCTTTTGAGTAAGGACTTCTTCAGGATCAGGTAATCGTAATTCTAGTAAAAACGAAACAAAAGCGACAGCCAAACCTTCTCCGATACATCCGCGAACAAGGTCCAAACAAGCTGCACTGGCGGTAGTCTCCGGCGTTGGTGCTTCTCCTTCTATTTCACAGGTAGCCAGCAACGCAGCCAGGTATTCCCAGCTTCGGGGACTAGCAAAAGCGAATTCATTTTCTTCCATATCTCCGTGCAGAGCATCAGGCATTTGCCGTAAAAACGCAGCAATCTTCAACTTCCAATTAGCCATAAGGGTTCGATGTTGAGCAATTGGAATTATAGGCAAATCAGGTTCCGCAAAGCCATTGGTCATTCCTGCCAGGTAAACCTCCATTGGTAAATCCCATTGGAGATGAACAAACCGATTACGCAGTGGTGGACTAAGGTCCCATCCTCCGGTCATCATATCAGGTGGGTTGGCGGCAGCAATCACCCTTACGTGATCCGGCAATGGGAAAAACCCCACTTTTCTTTCCAACACGACTCTTAGCAAAGCTGCTTGTACTGCTGGGGGAGCCGTTGTTAGCTCATCAAGAAACAGTATTCCTTGTTGTTTTTCTGCAAAATAGTCCAACCATTCTGGTCGGGCATAATGCACCTTGCCATCTGTAAAAACGGGCAGTCCGGAGAAATCTGTCGGGTCATGGATAGACGCGATAAGTGTCAATACCGGAAAGTCATCTTGGGCCAAGGCTTCTACAAAACTTGATTTACCTACTCCAGGGCGCCCCCAAATCAATACAGGGATACCGATATGCCCTTTAGGAGAGGGGGTTTGCATAGCCAGAACGAGTGCGCGAGCTCCCGTGGGGAGTTGTTGTTTCATAAACTTAAAAGGTGAGCGTGAGTTGTAGTATTAGGCAACAAAATACCACTCTTTTTTAACATTCCCATCACAAGTGTTTACGGGAATAACATTGAACTTAGCAGCTAGATAATTACACTGCCATTAGGAGATGTTATGCTAAGTTTTATGGCTACATCCTCCGCTTGTTGGACAATAACATTAATATCCAGCTCCTTAAACACTTTCTGAAAAGATTTGGGGTGTGGATGAAGCAGTACGATTTCCTGCCATACACAACTGGGCTCCAAGCGCTCGGTAGGATGAAAAGCAGAAGCTCCCCAATCTACCATAAAGGGCACAATTTCTACCTCCGGCTCTGGCAAAGGCAACAGCATCTCCCAGGCGAGCTGCTCGCCGCTGGCGGTGGTTCTTTGTCCATTCCATTGTGCCCCCATTGCAGGATCGTACGTTTTCAAAACAGACTGATCTTGGGCCAAGTCTTCAGACTTGAGGCACCAGCGCGTAATTTGTGGCTTTTCTAAAACATCTAAGCCCATCCAGCGGGGTGGGTTTACGGTGGTGTTCCATTCATCGATAGCGATAATCTCCAGGTAGCAACCGTTTCCGAGGTTCAAAAGTGCATTTTTAGTGCCCCGACCTTCATGGCGGCCACCAAAAACGGGGGCAATGCCTAATTGCTCCGTGAAATCAGCGATAGCACGGTCAAGGTCAAAAACAGCGTAGACGATATGATCAATGGTACGTGGCATAGGATTGTTGGTTGTTGGTTGATTGTTAGATGGTTGGATGGTTGGTTTTGCTAGTAGCATCAAATATGCCTGAACCTAGCATTTCCTATAGACTGAATTCACGAATTTCAGCCATGGCAAAACTAACCTAAACATCCTCGCGCATTAAGTCTCCCTTTCCCTTTCAAACACATCCCGAAACAAAGCCATTTACAACAACGGGAAGGGCCGGGGATGGGGCTAATCGTTGTTGTTGAAAGTAGGAAAATACGCTAAAAGTTCTTCCTGAAGGGATAAATATCATAAATGCGTGTTGATCAGGGTCAGCAAAAAGCAGAAAATAAAGCTCCAACTTTGGTTTATTCAAAACCAGCTAGCGATGCGTTATTTTCTATTTTTCTTGATCCTTCTCCATGGTTTGATCCATTTATTAGGGTTTGCTAAAGCCTTTTCTTTAGCTCCTATCGAGCAATTGCAATTACCCATCAGTAAAGTGAGTGGTCTGTTATGGCTAGTGGCAAGTTTGTTGTTGGGGCTTACCGCAATACTGCAATTTCGGCATTCCTCTTCTTGGCCCTTATGGGCATTTGGAGCTATTGCTGTTTCTCAACTATTAATTCTGCTGGCCTGGCAGGATGCTAAATGGGGAACCATCGCCAACGTGGTTATTCTACTGGCTGCGGTAGTCGCATTTAGTAGCCATCGTTTTGAACAATCATTCCTACAAGACGTGAAAGAACATCTATTGCCGACAGCTTCCCCTTCCGAATTATTAACGATTGCTGACTTGGTACATCTACCTGCTCCAGTACAACGATACATTCAATACACGGGTGCTATTGGCCAACCCAAAGTACACAATATGGCCGTCACTTTCCGAGGGAGGATGCGGAATAAAGACGATGATTGGTTCAACTTCACTTCCCGGCAATTCAATGACTTTAGCGACCCTACTCGCTTGTTTTTCATGAAAGCCAATGTAAAAGGCCTGCCTACCTATGGCTACCATGCTTACCAGAATCAGCAAGCGTCTATGCTTATCAAAGTCTTATCGCTTTTCCCGGTGGTAGATCTTGATTCGGAAGAACTTTTCCGAACAGAAACGGTCACTTTCTTCAACGACATGTGCCTTTTTGCACCGGCGGCATTGATTGATTCGCGCATCCAGTGGGAGTCTATAGATTCCACCAGTTGTCGTGCCACTTTTACCAACCAAGGAACAAGCATCTCCGCCACCCTTCATTTTGACGAAGAAGGCAAGCTCATCAATTTCAAATCAGATGATCGCAAAGAAATCAACATTGATCAGTACCTGCCTTTTTCTACCCCTGTGAACAGCTATCGATACTTCGGAACTAACAATCAATTCTATCTAATGAATGACGGCCAAGCCGTTTGGCATTACCCTGATGGTGCTTTTGTGTATGGGGAGTTTCATACGGTAGAGGTGAGGTATAATACTGAGGAATTGTCTGTCTTAGCCTCTAAAACACCTAAATAATGAAGAAAATATTCAAATGGTTATTGGTGATCACCATTTTTTGGGGCTTGCTCACTCTTTTCACAGAACGCGCTGGTCCAGCCTATCGCTTCAACTTTGGATTGCCTACAGCTACACAAAAGGCATTAATTGTATACAGCCCTGATCCTATCTACAACCTCGACGAACAAGTCTGTATAGCAATGGCAAAAAAGCTAAATCAATACAACTGGCGAGTAGAAGTAAGCACCGTGGCTGCCGTAGACACGACCACCAATTATGACCTTTATGTGCTATGTGCCAACACTTACAACTGGTCACCAGACTGGGCCATCACCCGTTTTGCGAAAACGCACAATTTATCCGATAAAAACGTAGCGGCACTCACCCTCGGCAGTGGTTCTACCACCCGAGCACAACATCGTTTTGAAATGATCCTCCATGACCAGAAAATCAAATTATTAGATTCCCGCTCACTTTGGTTACTTCGCCCTAATGATGAAGCACGCATAGAGGAGAAAAATGTAGACGTAGCTAAAGATATGGCAGCAGAATGGGTAGAGGTTTTGTTGGATGGGATTGACAATTGATTTTCTATTGAGGTTTTAGCAGCGGCTACCTCACCAAATGCACACTCCCCCGATACTGTACTCGCTTACCATTGGTCAGCAACAATTCTGCGACATAAACGAAGGTGTCGGGATTGACTGGTTTTCCGTTGAGGTTTCCGTTCCAGGTACTGATACCGGATGGGAAAAGTGGTGGTTCAATAACTTCGTAGACCAAGCCACCCCAGCGGTTAAACAATCGGAAGGATTCTACTTCCTGGACACCAAGGGTTGGGAAAAAGGTATACAAATCATTAAAGCCATCACCGTTGGGGCTGAAAACATTTGGGAAATAGACTTGCACATCTTCATCTACAAAAATGGTGACGGTGTCTACCGCGCTACAATCACCGTTGCTTACGGTAAGGTAATAAGTCGTTGTTGATCCTGGCATGGCGATGGGTTCCAGTAAACTGGTATCACTCAGGCCTTCAATGGGCCACCAATCCAGCATTAAGTCCACTTGATTTACTTGACTCACTATTCGCACCGAAGCACCCAAAAGGATCGTCGTATCAGGCATGAGCTGCACAGTCAGCGGAAATACCTCCGGGACGGTAAACGACAGCGTTGTATCACAACCACTAGGGGCCAGTATCTCCAAGGTGTAATCACCTGCGGGGATAATCTCAAAACGATTGATTCCGGCTTGGGAGTAGTTATCGCCTGTGAGGGTAATCTCATTAGCTTCGTCGGTGCTTACTTCCAGGATAAAAGCCTCCGTAGGTAAGCAACGTTCATCAAGCGTTAGGGTATCAAAGCTTGGCGTCCCTCGGACGGGTACTTCCTGAAAAGCAGTATCAAAACAAATACCGTCAATGCCTACAATCAAGGTTACCGGGTAAGTACCCCCAAATGGATAGGCATGCAAGGGGTTGATATCATTGCTGATAGTATTATCTCCCAGGTCCCAATTCCAGCTGGTAGGCGTTGGTGTTGTATTAGTGTAAACAAACTGTACTACCGCTGGCGAGCAATTGTCATCGCCTACATAATCGAAGGCCGCAACCGGCGTGGGGCGCACAAAAACAGGGAAACTCACACTATCGCGGCATCCCAGGTTGGAGGTCACCACCAATTGGTTGGTTTTCAAGCCTGGGCTGTCAAAGGTATAGCTGCTGATACAGTCGTCTCGGGTACCACCGCCAGCTAACTGCCAAGTACAGCTTTCCGCATCAATGCTCAAGCTGATCAACGCGACAGGCTCGCCTACACACACCGAATCGGGTTGTAGCAGCAATGCCTCCGGCAGTGGATTGATTACAATTTGATCAACCAAAGAATCGAGACAGCCTTCCGTGGATGCGCCCAATAGACGAATATCATAACTTCCCGGCTGGGGATAAATATACTGGCTAATGGTCTGCAAAGTACTATCACCATTGCCGTAATACAACCACTGCCCGCTGGCATTACCACCAACGGTAAACGTGACCGGCTCCTCGGCACAGGCAAAATCAACAATATCGAGACTCAACTCGGGCCGGGGCAGCACCGTGAAGTCATACCTGAGGCTATCATAACCACATCCTTCCGCAAAGATGGTCACCCAAGCGGGCCCCGGAGTACTAAACTCATGGCTAATGGTATCCCCAAGGTACTGGTTCCCATCGCTGGTGACCCAACGAACGAAAGCCCCCGGTGTAGAGATATTGATGAGCTCAAGTGGAGCATCTACACATACATCCGGGCTACTGTAGTTCATTCTCGCACGTACGTCGGTAGGTTGGACATCGATGACATAAGTGGCCGTATCTGCATTACAATCATTACTATCGATCAAGGTCACAAAAATGGAGGTGGGCAAGGTATCGGTAAAGACCTGAAAAGCCGGTGGCTCAAAACCGTTATAGACCACCCCGTCAATCGTCCATTGAGGGTTGTTGCCGATGACTCCGGTTGAGTTGTTGTATAATTGCACCGTTTCCCCACTACAGGGGAAATCAAAATCCGTAGCTACCTGGGCTTGCAACGGTGCCAAGGCTGTTAATTCGATGGTATCCAATTGGGTGTCACAGCCATTCGTGGTGGTCAGCAAACCAAGGTAGATGGTGTCTTCGACTGTTGCGGGTAACAATACATTATTTAGGCCTGTAGCCACACTGTCAGTAATACTCGCCAAAGTCCAAGTGTAGGTATTTCGGATATCAATCACGGAAGGCATCACATCGACCAAATAGTCGGGACAGCCTGCTGTGTTTGACGGGATTATTTCCACATCACTCAATGCGCCCAGGATATCTACTTCAGTAGTAGCAGGGGCCGAAGCACAGTAGGCTTGGTTTGTCACCGGGTTCAATAAAAAGCCTGTTAGGGTTACTTCGTAAAGCCCTTCGCTGGTATAAGTATGGCAAGTTTGCTGATCCGTGTTTCCTGTTGCATCGCCAAAATCCCAGGAGAATACACTAGCGCCTCCTGTTACTGCTTCAAAAGGAAGGCAATCGACAGTCACACAGGCCGTGCTATCGCTCACTATTTCTACGGTGGGCTGGGCGGTGTAGGTTAAGGTTAGCAAAGCACTATTACAGGCTGCGGGTAAATCAGGCGCAACATAACCAAGCGGATAGGTGCCCGTGGGTAATATTCCCAAAAAAAGCGTGTCATTACTTATCGCTGGTAATCCTTCCCAAGCTCCGTTGCTAGGGCTGCCCATTGGTAAAACCACAAAGCTGGCCGTATCACACACAAACAGTTCATCTTGCGCGATGCTTACCCCTGCTCCACTGGCTAAAGTCAATTCAACCTCATCGCTATTGGTACAAGGCATGAAGCCAGGATTGATGGTGTATTGATAAGTATACGTTTGTCCTGGCATCAACTGGGTGAGGTCCACCTCGCCGGTAACGGGATCAATACCCGTTCCTGACCATAGTCCTTGGCCGGCAGGAGTGGCTGTCAGAATGGGGTTGCTTTCGTTGTCACAAACGGTCAAATCATCCTGTGCGACGACTGGTGTGATCTCATCAATTGTTACGATAAAGGTATCTCTGATCTCACAACCGGGGTCAACCGTATAGCTTACGATTATGGTATCAAGTGGGCCGCCTACGTTGGCTGGGTTGTACATTCCTGTAATGGCATCTACAACGCCTGTGCCATCCCAATTCGGTGTTCCACCTATCGGAGAGAAACTAATTCCCGCCAAATCTGGCAAAGACAAATCTACATCAACCGCACAGATGGCGAAAGTATCCGGGATGCCTACGGCACTGGGTAAGGCCACTACCGTCACCTGATCGGCAACAGTTACCGTACAGCCTGTAGCGCTTGCATCATTGAAGGAGTAAAACACATCATATATGCCAGGGGCTAGGGTACCAGGGTCAAAAGTACCTAGTACTGGGTCGGTTATCCCCGTTCCACTCCAAGTACCATTGATGGGCGTAGCCGTGAGGGTTTCCGGTGGGCCACCTTCGCAAAATGTCCATGGCCCATCGGTGGTGACGGTTGGCGATTGGATGGTGATTGTGCGAATTGCTTCTCCGGCGCATGCACCAAAACCTAGCGAGTAAGTGACCTGATAGCTGCCATTTGGCTGGTTGGCTTGAAAATAGAGCTCTCCATTTTCTTGCACCAAGGGCAGCCCGCTATCCACAGACCAAGTGCCTCCAGGAGGTTCAGCAGCCAGCAGTATTTGTACGGTATCCTGGCAGATGGTTGTATCCTGTTGCGGCAGCGCAATCATTGGCATGGAAATGCCGAAAATATAAAAGGTGTCACTGACCATAACCGTCGGGCAAAAACTCGGCGGCGAGCTGGCCGTTACGATGTAGGGATCGGTATTGGTGGTCAATGTCACGGGAAAATCAGTATCGGCGTACGTCGTCCCATTAAGGGTGTAGATGATACCTGGCAGCAGCGGAGAGGGCGAGTAATCCAAGGTAAGACAACCATCCTCCTGCGGATCGAGACTAACTTGATCCTGACCAGACACTTCGATATTGAGGCTGACTTCATCAGGCGTATTACAGCCATTATCGACCCTTAGTGTCGCTGTAAAAGTTCCTGGCGTGGTGAATCTGACACAAGTCGTATCGTTGTTCATATCAGTTACAAATATCACTCCCGTCGTTGGCGTGAAGCTCCAATTGAAGGAATTCGCGTTTTGCGAAGCATCACCGTTTAGCCTCACTTTCCCGCCATCTTCCAGGCAGACGTAGTAGATATCATTGTCCAGTGCAACACTGCCAGAATCTAAAACTGCAGCAGCGATCGGTAATGCCGTGACCGTGAAGCTTCGATTAGTCGTTACCGTTCCACAATCATTGGTAGCTTCCAGTATAATGGGATAAGTACCCGCAGCAGGAAACGTGTAGCAAGGGCTTTCCTCGGTAGAAGTCGTACCATCAGGCAATGTCCAGAGAAAGGTCATGCTGTCATCATTGTCTGGACAAGTAAAATTTTCGAGACAAAACTCCTGGCCGACACAGATAAAGTTATCATCGGCGGCGAAATTCGGCCGGGGTGGAAATTGAAAAGTCAGCCGCTTGGAGATATTTTCCGGTTGGGTGGCTCCGCCGTATTGGGCATCAATAGTTAGCGTAAAGCAAAAGCCATTGGCCAGGCCACACTGATTGTAGGAGCAATCCTCCAAAAACTGAGCAATAGGATACTCGTGTTCCAGAATAAGTGCATCACCGGGCATGATGGATACAGGCGCACTGCCATCTCCCCAATCCACCAAGATAGCGGTAAAAGCAAAGTCTGTGTTGGGTGTTATTTCAATACGCACCAAGCTATCCGGGTAACAGCGAATTTCGGTACCATTGAGAACGGAGACGGAGAGGGTTTCCTGGGCAGTGAGCGAGAGGCTTCCTAAGGAAAAAAACAGAAGCCAAAACCAACGGAATTTCGGAGTATATAGGTGCATTGCAGGTGTTTGTGGCGAAGATAGGGAGATCGGGTAGAAATGTTTATTGCTTGCCTAGATAAATTGGCCAGATGGTAACTTTAACATTCAAAATAGAGTACACCTCAATAATCATCAATAAAATAAGGTTAAAGTCGGAAGTGGGCTCCGTAGGAATGCCCATGGCAAAAGCGGAAGTTGGAAATAAACAGTCCTCAAAACCATCAACCATCAACCAAAACCCGCGTTAAAAACCACTCCTTTTCCGCAAAACTGGGAGCATCTACAATTTCTGACCGAAGTTGCTGCCGAGCAGCCCGATCCCCGGGAATCAACTGGCGTAACCGACGACAGAAATGCAGCAGCAGACGGTAGCTATCACCACGGTAGCCAAGGTCGCTTTTCCGTTGAAGGTACACGCGTAGCTGATCGAGTAGGCTATCGAGGGCATCCCATTCTTCCAGCTCTACGAAAATACGAACTTGCAAACTTTTAGCCCCCAAGTATAGAAAAGGCTCCTTGGTATCGACTTGCAGAATAGCCCGCAAGGAAGCCTCGTATTCCTCCTGTGCATGATAGAGACGAGCCAGGTTGAAATACACCACCGACTCCCGCTCAGGACCAGGCAGGTCCTTGGCATAGGTTTGGATAAACGTAGCAATGCCGGCATAATTTTCCAGCTTGAGCCCCAGTGCGACGATATTGGTAAACGTACTGCTAGGTAGCTGGCCATCCTCCAATAAATACCCTCCGGCGAGGCTTTCCTGGTATAAGGCCTGGGTTTCGGCTATAAATTCAGGCCGCCCCTGGTTCATGGCGCGGATACAAAAATTGATCGCCAATAAGTAGACATCCCTGATTTCTGCGGCTGGAAAATTGTCTCTAAAATGCTCCAACACGCGGCGCAGACGGCGGAAATCTTCTTCCTCACCACCTTCGGCAATGGCCTGATAGCAGCTGGCGTACATCACAATGGCGGGTACTTTAAACAGCTCCGGGCGGTCTTCCAGATCAGCCAGGATTGCATCCAGGTAGCGAATCGAATATTCTTCCTGGTTGGCCAGCCAACGGCTATGTGCCAAACAGGCGTGCCTCAATTTCTCGGCCATAAAGAAGTGATCCAGTTTATCGGTGACTTCCTGCAAATTGGTGCGCTCTCCCCGCTTGGGGCTGGCAATATAATCGTAGTATTCCAGTTCCAGCTGGTATTCCCACAAGAGGTGCCTGGCTTCGGCTCGTTGCTCCTTTTTTGCAGTTTTCTTTGTCTGTCGAAATACCCGTTCAAAAAAAGCAGGCAACTGCAATTCGCGTAACGACCGCAAAAGCGACAACTGCTGCTGGGCCTTGTCTTCCTCAAAATGGCGTATGCTCAGAAAGGACTCCGTAGCGGCCTGCAAACGACTTACAAGCAGGTACCAATCGCGCTTATTGAACTTCCGCTGGGGTTTTGCTTTCGCAAAGATCATTTCCTTATCCAGCGGTTTGCCCTTGAGTGACTGCCAGCCTTTGAATAGCGGTGCCAACTCCTTGCTGTTCGAGAAAAACTTACTTTGCAAATACGTCAACAGCTTTTTTTGCGCTCGATTATCTAAAACAGACAGTATTCTAAAGGCAGACGGCTTTGCCATTTTGTAGTTATTTTACACTAAACTATTGATAATAAATTAAATAAGAAAAATTAACTATGATTTTTTCAGAAAGAATGTTCTTTTTTTAACTCCCTACTGATTGCATCTTTGAGAATAAGAAAAATGATCCCCATGATGAAATCACTCCTTACTCTTCTTTTCAGCAGTTTGTTCCTGGTTTTATCCGCCCAACTCTATCGCGATCAGGTACAAGTCATTCTTGACAATCAATACCTTGCCGACATTCAGTTTGCGGACTTAGATAATGATGGTGACCTGGATTTTATTGGCAACCGCTTTGGATACAATGGCTCTTATCTCGCTTTTTTCAACCAGGACGGCAATGGCAATTTTAGTACACCTGTACCTTTTGGAGATACAACCTGGTGGGACCTTCCTGAACTGGAGATCAATTTCGCTCTCGGCGACATGGACAATGACGGCGACCAAGATCTCGTGCCGGGAAACATTGCTGCGGGCGCACAACCTTTCTGGCCCAACGATGGTAGCGGTAATTTTGCGACTAGCGGCCAACTAAGCACTAGCGATGATGTCTGGGACAATCAGTTTTTTCGGATTGCTGACCTTGACAACGATGGCTTTGAAGACATTCTCATCTTTCGCAGAAATACCCGCAAATTTTACCTTAATCGCAACCAGGGCAATGGCCAGGATTTTGTCTACACCCTGCTCTATGATGCTTTCGATGATTTCGCCCCTGAATATCCCTCCGATTTCCTGGTTTTTGATTACGACATGGATGGTGATTTAGACCTCGGTTTCATTTCCTACGATCCCTACATTGAAGACTTCATCAACGAAAACATCTACTTTACCCTTTATGAACAGACCTGTAGTTTATGCTTTACGCAAAAGTCGCGAACGATTGTAGATGACGCGATAAAGTATATACTGGATGGAGAAGTAAAAGCTACTGACCTGGATAACGATGGCTACCCCGACCTGATTATTAACTACGAAAAATCTGATGAGCCTAACCTTGATCGCTCCTATCTGCGGTTATTAAAAAACGATAATGGTACTGGTGATTTCACCCTTGCGCTTCACCAAAATGATGTCCTTGGCGTAACCACAGGCGACTATAATCAGGATGGTGATCAGGATTTGTTTTTGGCAATCGATCCTGACAGCACAAGTACTTCCGGCGGCCATGCACGCTATTTCTGGGAAGAAAACCTTGGGAATTTCAGCTTCCAAGAATATTATATTGATGACCTTTATAGTGGAGAACGCCTTATTGCTCAAGACCTGAACCAAGACAATCAACTCGACCTTATTACCCTCAGGGGCCCCTATACCGGAGCTGTCATTCAGCGGCGTGGCAACCCCGACCTTAGCTTTTCTGCACCTGAGCTTATAAATACCGCAGCCACTAATATTGCTAAACTAGCCACCGAAGACTGGGACAACGATGGTGATTTAGACCTCTATTTCTTCGGAGACGTCTTCACTTCGGGTGCCCACTTTGATGGCATCTATCGCCAAACCCAGGCAGCTGATGGCACTTTCGAAGCACCTCAGTTAATGTATCGCTTAGCGGCCGACGGTTATCCCAAGGAATTTGTAGATTTCAATAACGATGACAAACTCGATGCTATCGGTTTTGAACACATTTATGGCCCTGGCAGTAACCGAAAACTCATTTACACCCTCCAGCAAGCAGATGGTAGTTGGGGGCCGGGCGTACAAACGGGGCTAGACCTTCCTGAAATTCCTGGTCAATTTATCATCGGTGACTGGGATTACGATGGCGACCAGGATGTGCTCACGAAAAACCATGATGACGAATACTATATATTGCGCAATGATTTGGCCACTACCGGCCAATTTAGCGCCAGTTCACTCCCTAACCTGGTGCTAAATCCCCCTCCACATTTCGATCAGTACCACTGGGCTAGTGATGTCAATGCTGATGGTTACCTCGACCTTATTGCTCAAACAGAAACCACTGTTCAATGGGCTGCGGGCACAACTGAGCCTTTGACTTTTGCCCCTTGGGACACCGTACCGCTCCCTCCAAACGAGGGCCTTTTCGAAATATCTCCTACCGATTGGAACAATGATGGTTATATTGATCTCCTCCTAAAAATACGTGTCACCACACCAGCAATAAAAATTGGCGTCTCGTTATTTGACCCTATCGAACAACATTTCGGAGCGCCAATCCTCCTTGCCGACAATGGTAATGTTTCCTCCCAAAGTATTATCCTTGACCTCAACCAAGATGGTTACCCCGACTATTTGAGTGGCTTGGGTTTTCGTATTAACCAGTTAAATGGTTCGCTGCTCTCTGCACCTTATATTCCCGAACCTATTGCTTCTGTCACCAGCTACCCCTCATTGCCTGGTGCATTCACCAACAATGCCATCGTGGCAACACTTTCCCCAGGTGCAGAACCCAAATTACTCACTGGCTATCGTGAAATACTAGCCTACTCCCTCGACTTTCTTAGCACCAGTACCCTTAGCGGATTCGTACGCTGGGACACTACTGCCCAGTGTCAAACAGACAGCATATTTCCTCCTCTCGAAAACTGGAACCTTAGCCTCACCAGCAATCAACGTGAATTGTTGACGACCACGAATGCCATTGGTCAATATGGCTCCGTCTTGCCTGATACGGGTAGTTACCTGCTTCAAGTGCTTCCCCCCAGCGGTTACTGGGCGGCTTGCCCGGCGGACACCCTTCTACAAGTGACCGACCAGCAAAGCACTTACGAGGTAGACTTTGCAGCCGAAGCGCTTGTTGATTGCCCGCTCGTCGTCATTGATCTTAATAGCACTACGGTCAGTCAGTGTTTTGGGTCAACCGTAAGTATTGGCTATCACAATATAGGTACAGCCCTGGCTACTGGCGTGGAGATCACCTTGCAGCATGACCCTCGCCTGCTCCCGGTCAGTAGCAACTTGACCTGGAGTATGGCGACAGA
>NZ_JBOEFX010000133.1:0-14754 GCF_050633125.1 Lewinella sp. | reverse complement strand
TTTTGCAGATGGGGCGTCTGGTTAAAAACCTATGTGTCTATGTGATAAAATTAAGATAGGGAAGTTTACCATATAGACACAGCGGTTTTTGACAGTTTCATTGGGTAATGACCAAAAAAATACCCCAAGAATTTGTCTTCGTTGCAGAAGAGCTATCCTTGGGGTAAGTATCGCAGATTAAGGTAGCAACGATGCTGGTGTCATCATTGTACGGTTACCTGCAATCACGGCGCAGTTCGCGCAATTCCATTCGGGAGTTTACTTCCAGCGTAGTACCATCTTCGGTAAAGGTAACGGTGATTGGGTAGACGATGCCGGGGCGCTCGGTAGCATCGGGATTAGCTTCTGCCCATTCCATGATGGCTGTGAGGGCTTCTTCGCGGTTGTTAACTTCTACAGAAGTACCATCAGGGAAGCCTACTGTTACTGGGAAGTTGACGGTGAAGCAAGGTTCGCCGTGGCCATCGCCAACGGAGCCACCACAAGTTTCGCGCAGGTCAGTACGGTCTTCGTCACTGCTGATCGTGAGGATAGTGCCATTCTGTAATTCCACATCATAAGGGTAGGCCAAGGTTGGCCGTTCTTCGGCGTCAGGGTTATTGATGCGCCATTCGCGGATAGCAGCAGCAAGCTCTTGGCGATCTGCCACAGTGAGATCGGTTCCGTCAGGGAATGCTACTGTCAATGGAAATACAATGTTGAAACAGTGATTTAAGCCTCCAAATTGGCCATGGCTACCGCCGCGAGGGCGATTGGGGCGGGTGGGGTCAAAACCACAGTCTTCCAGGATAATGACCAAGTCTTCGCGAGACTCAATGGTGAGAATAGCACCATCTTCCAATTGTACATCATAAGGGAACAGCAATTCAGGCCGGAAACCCCGTAATGGGCGGAATGGACGATTGTTCTGTGGTGGATTTGCCTCGAAGTACGCTACAATAGCTTCCTGAATTTCTTCGCGGCTAGCAACGGTAACCTCTGTCTCATCAGGGAATAGCACCGTTACAGGATAAACGAGGCTGAAGCAAGCGCTACATCCCATCTCGCCGGATTCTTCCATGATAGTGAGTGCTTGGATGGTAACTTCTTCAGTCGTGAACGTTTCATCGTCTTGCGTCGCACTTTCTTCACAAGCAGTAAAGAAGAACATGGAAGATAAAAGAAGTAATAAAGGGAAAAACCATTTTTTCTGAATTTGCATTTTCTTTTGTTTTTTGGTTGAAGTTATGCTTTTCAACCCTATAAGGCAGCAGGGTAAAAAAGTGTACTCATGCTTTTTTATTTTTTTTGAAAAAAAAGTTTACTGGCATGCCTTTGAATCACTAAAGGCACTTGAGAATAAGTTTATTGAGGTTGGCTAGCACGGGTTTTGATGATAATCAAAATTCGGGGTGATTCATGTTGGTGGTTCAAACACTACTCTAGCTCTTAAAAGAAGCTTTTGCAGACAAATGTGTAGTTTTGCCCTGTTATTAAGTTAAACCTGGTAATGGACTTATCGTCTATTTGCACCAATGATCAACGATTTACAATTGTGGCGGGCCTTGAAAGCTGGGGATAAAAAAGCTTTGGCAGCGATCTATCAACAAGAGGTAGATGCATTGTTTAAGTATGGGTGTCAGGTTACCCTAGACCAAGCTTTGGTAGAAGATAGTATACAGGACTTGTTTGTTGAGTTGTGGAAAAATCGTGCTACGCTGGGCGATACAGATGCGATTCGACAGTACTTGTTGGTTGCGCTGCGGCGTAAAATTATCAGACAAATAAAGCAAGGCGTAAATCGTACAGAGCGGCACCTGAAGGTGGTGGATGTAAATGCACATACCGCAGCTGTAGATGAGGTCTTGATGGAAGTGGAGGAAACAGAAAGTCAACAGAAATCAGTGAGTAAAGCCCTGAGTTTACTTAGCGAGCGGCAGCGAGAAATCTTATACCTCCGGTATTTTGAGGAAATGGACTATAAGCATATTGCCGCTGTTTTGGGAATCAATTATCAGTCGGTGCGGAATACCGCTTCGGCGGGGATGAAGGCCTTACGCAAGCTATTGGGGATACTTTTTCTGTTTTTTTTGCAATAAGGAACAGCACAAAAATAGAATTAGCGTTCGTTTTTTTAATAGTTGTCTAAGCGATACATTTTAAGCGTGTCAGCTATTGGAAAAACCTCAGAGAACGCTGAATTTATTTTTTGCGCAATAAAAGGAGTACAAAACAAGCCTTTGATGCCTTATAAGGTTAGAAGGTATAAAATATGAAGCAAGATTACCTAACATACGAACCAGAAGAGCTGGCTCAGGAAGAAGCATTTCTTCAATGGGTGCGAGGAGTAAATCCTGCTATTGGCTCACAATGGGAGGCATGGCTAGCTGCTCATCCAGACCAAATGGAAAAGGTGGAAACCGCCCGGGCGCTGGTGGCAGCGGTAAGGTGGGAGGTGCCTGCCCTTGGCGAGAAGCGTAAGGAAGCCCTCTGGGAATCGATTGATGCGGCTACTTCTGAAGCGCAAATTAAGCAGTTGCCCCAAAGCAGAAAATCAACGTGGACATGGGCCGTGGCTGCTAGTATCACAATATTACTAGCTGCTGGCTGGTGGTGGACGAACTCCTCCGTAGATACGCCGCTGATGGTAAGCACGGAACGTACGGAAACCTCCAAAGAAATTTTGCCGGATGGGTCGCTGGTAAGCATGAACGCGGTATCAAATATCACCTATGCGCCAGGGAAATGGCAAGAAGAAAGAACCATCCTACTGGAAGGAGAAGCTTTTTTTGAAGTAGAAAAAGGCAGCCCATTTATTGTAAAAACCTCGCTAGGGCAAGTAGAAGTGTTGGGAACCAGCTTCAACGTGGAAGCGCGTGACGGTATCTTTCGTGTGAATTGCTACACAGGTAAAGTAAAAGTGACGACCAGCACTGGAGAAACAACGATTTTAACCCCTCAAAAAGGTGCTTTTTTAGAAAATGGCCAACTACAAGCACGTATTATTAGTAATCGGAATGATATTGCCTGGCAAGATCAAATTCATCACTTTGATGAGGTGCCATTAGACGAGGTTTTTGCTGCACTAGAACGCCAATACACTATCTCTATTCAATACCCAGCGGATATCGGTAAGCGTCAGTATGCTGGCTTTTTTAAGAGCAATAATCTCGAACAAGCCTTGCAAACGGTATGCTGGCCACTGAGTTTGCAATTTTCGATTGATGGTCAGCGAGTGACGATCAGCGCCAATGATTAATTTCTATTTGAAAAAACCAATCACACTACTTCTTTTTTTGCTGCTATTTAGCAGCTTCCCTTTGTTGGCGCAGCAGAAGGTAACGGAGCATTTTTCTGCGACGCCACTGGAAGAGGTTTTTCAAGTATTTGGAGATAAATACGGCTTATTACTGGCTTTTGATCCTGTTGTTTTACGTGGGAAGACCATCAGTATACAGTTCCAGGAAGAAGAGATTGTGCGTTCTTTTTATCTGATTTTAGACCAATCCGGGTTGGAATACCTTACGGTGAACGAAGGGCAAATATTGATCCGACCAGCAGTTGCTCCCGAAGTTGCACCTGCGCTTACCTATCGCCATTTAAGTGGACAAGTAAAGGACGAATCTACAGGTGAACCTTTGCCTTATGCCACGATTTTTAGCACTCAACTAAACAAGGGGGCGGTGACGGATGAATCTGGAAGTTTCCGCTTTTCTTATCCTGATACCATTAATGGTGGTCTTCGATTGGAAGCCCGCTATTTGGGGTATACCCCACAACAATTAGAGGTGGGGGGAGGTACCCAGGCGGTATTTACGCTGGCTGCTTTGCCCCAATCTATTGGTGCGATTATTATTGTGACCGATGAGGCTGCAGCCTTGGGCTTGTTGCAAGACGAACAAGCGATGGTGATTCGGCCGAATGGTAAGCTCCCCAACTTGGGCGGAACGACCGATGTTTTACGTAACCTACAGCTCTTGCCAGGTGTAACTGCTTTCAATGATGGCTCAGCAGCCTTGCAGGTGCGGGGCGGTAATGCAGAAGAAAACCTTATTCTCTGGGATGGGATGCTGCTTTATGGGGTCGACCATTTTTTTGGTGCCTTTAGTGCCGTAAATGGAGCTTTGGTAAACTCGGTGGAGTTGTACAAAAATACGTTCCCTATCAGTTATGGAGGCCGCACTTCTTCTGTCGTAATGATGGCCTCTCATCCGATGACAGAACAGCAACACGAAACACAGCTAGAGCTCAGTAGCTTACTCGCCAATGCTAGTACGAGATTGAAGTTGACTAAGAGCATGGAGCTACAACTTGGCAGTAGGTCAAGCCTCAATAACCTCGCAAATACCGACCTTTTTGGCGTCTTGAACCAAGAGGTTGATCTAGGAAATGGCAATCTTCTGGATTTGATAGAAGAATCCAGGCAAATAGAAGTGCAGCCCGCCTACCGTTTTTATGATGCCAATGTGAAATGGTCGTGGCAAGCCAGTGAAAATACCTATCTGGATATTAATGCCTACCGCAGCGAAGATCACTATGATTACGACTACAGTCTTAATTTTCGTACGCGGAATCAGGGGCGATTGATCGAAAACACGACCCGTTTCCGGGAAAATAGCGATTGGGTCAATGCTGCCTATAGCCTACGCTGGCAACAGGCATGGAGTGAGAGGTGGCAGAGTGAACTGACCTTGGGTTACTCTTCTTTCAGCATTGCCGAAATAACAAGTATCGCGCTCACTCGTGAGCGATTGAACCAAAGCTTGTTGTCCGTCGCCAACGAGAATACGAGAACAAACAACCTGGAAGGTTGGCACTTTAATTGGAGCCATGAGTTGCAGCTGGATGATCAACAACAGGTATCGTTTGGGGTGCGTGGTACCAGCGAGGCAGTGAGTGTGCAGATTGCAGCAGATACGATTTCCCTATTGGCCAATGATGCGAAGGAGGATCAATTAGGTTTATACGCCGCTTATCTATGGAAAAAGGATAAATGGCTGTTGGAAGCCGGACTACATGCAACTTATTACAGTGCCACCCGGGCTATCTATTCCTCGCCCCGCCTGCAAGCAGGCTACCAAATACATGATGCCTGGCGACTGAAGGGCGCTGTGAATTATTACCACCAGTTCTTGCGGCGCTATTACCACGAAAACCGTTTTGGCCGCAGCTTTGATATATGGACCATGGCAGATGGAGAACAGTTTCCTGTGGGGAACAGTACCCAGGGGATGTTGGGATTCACGTTCCGCAAGGGCGATTTTTTGCTGGATGCCGAAGCTTATTACAAACACGGCAACGGCGTACTAGAGCACACCACCATCCTCAATCAGTTTACCGAAGAAGAGGGCGTCGCTAATGGGAATGCCTTTTACCAAGTTTCCCAGGGTACGGGAAAAGTAGTAGGCCTGGACTTACTGGTCAGCCAACGCTGGAGCCATTACACCACCTGGCTGGCGTATACGCTGAGTCGTTCGCGGCGTACCTTCAGCGAGCTTTTTCGGGGAGCTTCCTACGCCGCTCAGGATGATCGCCCCCACCAGCTACAATGGGTCAATGAATACCAATACCAGCGCTGGTCGCTGAGCGGTGTCTATATTTTTGCCAGTGGCCGCCCGTATCTGGATTTGGCAGTCTCCGATCTGGCGAATGACCGACGAGAGCGAAGTGTAAGCAGCCTGCGTCGGATACCTGCTTATCATCGAGTGGATATATCAGCCCGTTATACTTGTCCGATAGAGAAGGGGGAGTTGTACGGAAGCCTCGGGGTCTTCAATTTACTAGATCATGCCAACACCCTTTACAGCCAGCGCATTTATTCACTACCGGAAGAAAATAATCGAAATGTTCTATTAGGCAATGAATTGCAGCTGCTGGGGAGGACGGTGAGTGTGGCGGTGGGGGTGAAGTTTTGAGTGTTTTTCGTTGATTAGAATATGGGTATTTTTGAGTTTAATTAACTGATTTTAAGTCGTTAGTGTGTTTTTTTGGGTTTTTAGAAACTCAAAGAAAAATTTAATTCTGGTTTCCGTCCTTGTATTTACGCTCCTATCTTTATCTTATCAATAGGCAGGAATATCTACTGTTCTGCTAATCTGCTGAATCCTTGTAATTTAGTATATTAGCTAATGGTTGCACTGCCAGCATAATAGCAGTACTTCCCTAAAGCCAAAAACTAAGCAACTATGAAAACCTGTAAGCATCTACTCCTGGCCGTAGGCCTCTTTTTCTTTTTTAGCATATCCCTCTCTGCACAGCTGCTCGAAGCAGTCGATTACACCCCCGCACCTGGAGACTCGACGGTTTTCAATATTGAGCTACCTGCGCTGGTTTCCAAGACAAAATTCAATGCGACGCCCGCTTTCTACAAGCACCTCTTCATTTTCGGAGACGGTAATTTCCTGTTTGGCGAAAGCCAGGAGAAAGAGGGATTTAAGCACCTTTATGGACCGCCCGTTTCTACGCAGGTACAAAATTATTTTGCACGGGCTTACTCCACGGGAG
Organism: Lewinella sp.; assembly: GCF_050633125.1. Lineage (NCBI taxonomy): Bacteria > Pseudomonadati > Bacteroidota > Saprospiria > Saprospirales > Lewinellaceae > Lewinella > Lewinella sp. The sequence continues at coordinate 8,271 of NZ_JBOEFX010000133.1, read as the reverse complement.
TATACAGTGAGCCAGAGGAACCACCTCTAATGAGTGCTCCTCCTATTGCACCACCTGTTTCCGGTTCAATCACCAATAAAACAGTAGTTGACTCTAACCGCTATTTGAAAATACTTCGTAATATTCAGGTTAGACCTGGAGATCCATTTGTATCAGTGCTATCGGTAAAAAACCCTAGTGATGTTCCTTTCAATGGGCAACTCTTCTTCTTGTATAATGGCCAATTGCGTACGGTGTCAAAAACAGAAGTAACCGAATTGCCGGAGTTTAGTGATTTTAAAATCCGGGAAAATATGTTCCATCGCCCGGATGTGGGGAGTACTACGACTTTCCATTATTCGAAATTAGGGCCAGTAAATACGGAGTACAAAGGTTTACTATTGGCAGAGATTTTCAATCTGGCTCCTGGTGATGAGGTACACTATTTTGTAGATATGGAAGGAAATGAGGCGATGATGGATATGTTTGATGCAACGGTAAAAGCAGAAATGGATTTTGCTGTAGCACTAGGCGCCTTCTCGGATGACAATGGCTATCCCGTTTTGACACCGGAAAATTTACAGCAAGAGTTGTCTGATTTGGGACTCAGTACTTTTGTGGGTGGACTGGCCCAAGGTATTCTTCCAGACAGCGTCAGGCTTTATGCGCAGAATGGCGATAGTACGGTGACCAGTAGTGATCTCTTTTCGCCCCAGGGTGGCGCACCAGTCATATTGGATTATTATACCTCTACTGCCAGTCTCGTCAAATCACACGACCCCAACTTTATGATCATGGAGGCTTGTGCTTGTCCAGCGCAAAGTGATCGTTACCAGATTTTTACTACCGTCCAATGTGAAAACACGGGATTTGGTGAAACCAATAATATCTATATGGATGTTAAGTTGCCTGTTGGAGTCAGTGCAGATGACGTTGTCGTTACGCCCGTGAAGTACCATCCCTTTGGTGGCCCTGCGGATCAGATTTCCATGATTAAATTGAGCGATGATAGTATCCGTTGGGAGTTGCTCAATTTTGGAATTGAAGGCACACCGCTGCATGGCGTTGGTGATCCTCGGACTTTTGCGAATGTACAATTCCACATGTATAGTAGTATTGAGCCAGCCTTACTGGACTCTATCTACGCGTGCATTCGCTTTGATGACTTGAGTAATGACCCGGTATGTACCGTACCAGTGGCCGTAAGCTTGATTGACTCCGATTCAGGAGCAGGTCAGGTATTACAGTGCTCTGTAGGAGAATGTGCTGATGATCCTACGCCTACAGCCTGGCCTTGGTGGGTTTGGTTGTTACTGATTCTACTAGCGATTTTAATCATTATTTGGTTAATCAGAAGGAATTAATCATTTCCTTTTATAGTGTAAGTAATCTTCTACACTATAGGCTTAATTTGGTGTTATCTCTTAAAATTAAGAAGCGCGAGAGTTTCTAGGTTTTTGCAATTCGCAAAAGCGGGAGTAATTTTCTATTTCTTATCAAAGCCTGTCTACCTTGAAGTTATTCCTAGGTTTTTCCAGAGCCATGTTGTTTTTGTTTTTGTTCAATTGCTTTCATTTGAATGCATTAGGGACAGAAACTCAACATGAAGATGCACTTGAAAACATTTCTTCACTCATTAAAGACGGGGAATACGAACAATCCTTAAGGGAAACAGAAGTTGCCTTAAAAGGGCTTCAAGATTTAGATAGTTTGTATTTATTCCTCGATTTAATAAAATCAGTAGGGACTCAATTGAGAAAGGCGGGTGTTCCGAAATTGGCCGAAACTACTTTTCTTCGAGGGAATCCAGAAAATTTATGGCGAATACCTTCTTCTGAAAGGGAAAAATCAAAGGCAGCTTGGTTGTACGTACAGGTTGGTTACAATTATTATATGGAGTTAGGTGAGTATAAAGATGCTCGGAATGCCTATGAATTTGCACTTCAGTATATTCCTGAAACAGAATTACATGGAGATAAAGTGGCTAGATATATTTTCAAGGAACTCGGTAACATATACACACGCTTAGGAGACTATTCTGCTGGTGAGACGATGATGAAAAAGTATCTCTCTGTAATGATTGAATTGAAGCAATTTGATTTGGTTGCTAGAGGTTACAATGATTTGGGTTTGTTATACAGTAATTGGGATAAACTAGAAAAGTCGCAAAAGGCTTATGAAAATGCCTTAAATCAAACCATTGACGACAGAGGAATCCGTACGATGATATTACTTAATTTAAGTGATTTGTTTGTTAAAGGAAATAACCTAGAAGCTGCTACAGCTCAACTTGTACGGGCAAAAAAAATATTGGTCAATATAGACAATGGGGAAAAGGTTGATAATAGATTTGACTTCCTTTTAGGGAGTATTTTTAAAAAACAAGCCCTCATCCACTCCGAACAAGGCGATTTCGCAGCAGCCTTAACCGCACTAGACCAAGAGTTTCACCATCTTCAGCTTTATTACGAAAACACCCAACGCCGAGAATTCGGTAAGCATTACGTTCAAAAGGGGCTGCTCTTTTTCGAGATGGAAGACTACCCCAAATCACTCGCCCAATTCCAGTTAGCACTACAATCGGTGCTTTACAATTATTCTCCCAAAGGGGAACATGACCTCCCTTCCCCTGCATCTTGCTACGCGGAAAATACCATCATGGAAGCACTAGCGGGCATGGCTTCCGTTTATCAGGCATGGAACAAGGCAAAACCCAATACTTTTTACCTAGAGCAAGCGCTGGCTTGTTACGAACTGATGCATACGGTCGAACAGGCGCTGCGCCAAAGTTACCTCTACGAAAGCTCCAAGCTTTTCAATCTGGAGGAAAGCCGTGAGCAAAGCGAGAATGCCATTCGGGTCGCTTACGAGCTTTATGAAGAAACGCACAGCGAAGCACTACTCTACCAAGCTTTTGTTTTTGCAGAACGCAACCGCAGCAGCCTACTTCGCGAGGCTTTTCGGGCCAGTAAAGCTGCTGCTCAGGCCGGAATCAGCGAAGCGGAACTGGCCGAAGAAGGCGAACTCCAACGCGCCGTCAGCACAGCCCAGGAAGAACTCTTTCACCTGCGAACAGAACAAGGCGTTGCCGATAGCACTCTTCAGGCGGCCGAGCAATCCCTGCTAAGTGCACAAGACGCCATACGCAACTGGCTCCAGGCCCTGGAAACCCGCCATCCCCGCTATTATCAGCTCAAGTACGCAGATGAGGTACCCACGCTGGCGCAGCTCCAACAAATGCTGGGTCGCAAAGAACAACTGATCGAATATTTCCTCGGAGAAGAAGCCATCTTTGTTTTCAAAATAGACCGCAAAGGGATTTACCTTCAGCAACTCTCCCGGCCGGAGAATCTCACCCCACGAATACTCGCCTGGCGGGGAGCTATCGAAAGCTACCAACTGCCCGGCGCAGACCGCACCCAACTTACGGCCGACTATCAGCGAGAGGCTTATCGTTTGTACCAAGAATTACTGGCGCCGGTGCTGCAAGGAACCGAAGGGAAATCACTCTTGCTCGTTACCAGTGGGATGCTTGATTTGTTGCCCTTTGAGGCACTGCTCACGCAGGAGGTAGCATCAGGTACGTCTTTTAATGATTATCCTTACCTCCTGCGGGAATACCCCATCAGCTATACCTATGCCGCCAGTTTGCAGTGGTCATTGGCTCAGTTGGAACGCCACAAGGGCGACGTTGGCGGTTTCGCGCCGGCTTTCTCGGGCCAGTCGGGCTGGTCTGCCTTGTCGTGCAGTGCCGATTTGCTGGAGTCCACCATCGGCCAGGCATCGGGCAATCTTTTCCTGGGGGAGACCGCCACCATTGCACAGTTACAGGCCCAGGCAAAACGCTTCCGGCTCCTGCACCTGGCTACCCACGCGCAGGCCAATCCGGAGCAAGGCGATTTCTCCTTTATCGTTTTCAGCGATGGCGTAGGAGGTTACGATTCTCTGTTTGCCAAAGACCTTTATTTGTATGATCTGGAAACAGAATTGGTCATCCTCAGCGCCTGTGAAACGGCTTTAGGGACCCTCTACAACAGCGAAGGGGTCATCAGTTTGGCGCGAGCCTTCCATTATGCCGGCGCCCGTTCGGTGGTGAATACCCTTTGGCAAGTCAACGAAAGCGCAAATTGCGACCTACTGGAAGGGTTTTATACTTTTCTGGACAAAGGCCAGGATAAGCGAACGGCCCTTCAGCAGGCGAAACTGAGCTACCTGCAAAATGCCGATCCCCGCGGAGCTCATCCGGTCTATTGGGCGGGCTTTCAACTTCTCGGAAACACCAGACCTCTGGATGCTGGTTTTCCTTGGTATGGTTGGTTGGTAAGTTTGATAGTGGTTGGTTTGATGGTTGGATATTTCAGGAGAAGTAAGGCAAAGTCGGAGGTGGGAAGTGGGAAATCGGAATTATTTCAGGAGGTATAAATTAGAACGCCCCTCCCGATTCCCATTCTTTATCCTTAATTTTGCGCACTGGTATTAATTATACCAAATACTGGTTCAGCAAGTTGAATTTGTAAGGTTGAGATTGTTGTATGTTTTTAGTGCTTTCCTAAAGTTTTGGAACCGTTCCGATTTATCGGAATACCACCACGTCGGCGATAGCCGCGTTCCCCGCTAGCTTTAGCTAGCACTACCGTGATCCCGAGCATCGGGAGAATACCTCCCACGAGGAGTGGAAACAATCAATCGTAAATTCCTCAAATTTAAGCTGTTATAGCCCAAAAAATCAAAAAGAATGCTTCAGCGTCCACGTCGAAACCGCCGCTCGGCGGCTATTCGGGGGATGATTCGGGAAACCCGTCTCAGTCCTTCTCAATTGGTACAACCTCTTTTTTTAGTTCCTGGAAAGGGTGTGAAAACGGAAGTGCCCTCTCTGCCTGGTACCTATCGCTGGAGTATAGAACTGATGCTCGAAGAAATTGATGCTTGCCAAAATCTGGGGATCAACAACTTTATTCTTTTTCCTGCCGTTCCTGATGAACTCAAAGACAAGGTGGCTACTTATAGCTACGATCCGCAGAATTTCTACTTGCAAGCTGCGCGCACGATCAAGGAACGGTTTCCTGCTATCTGCCTCATCAGTGATGTAGCGATGGACCCTTACAGTATCGACGGGCACGACGGCCTGGTAGGGGAGGGGCAAATTCTCAATGACCCGTCTTTACCCATCTTGGCAAAGATGGCGGTAGCTCAGGCCGAGGCAGGCTTCGACGTCTTGGGGCCTAGTGATATGATGGATGGTAGAGTAGGCTACTTGCGAGAAGCATTGGATGCTGCTGGTTTTACCCAAACGGGTATCATGTCTTACACCGCCAAGTATGCCAGCGCTTTTTATGGCCCCTTTCGGGCTGCGCTCGATAGTGCGCCGCGTGAAGATGCCGATATCCCCAAGGATAAGAAAACCTATCAGATGGATCCCGCTAACGCCCAGGAAGCCCTACGCGAGGCAAGATTGGATACCGCAGAAGGAGCCGATTTTCTGATGGTCAAACCCGCGCTCAATTATCTGGATATTATCGCACTGTTGAAGTACGAGAGTGAATTGCCGATAGCGGCTTACCATGTCAGTGGCGAATGTGCCATGCTTTTGGCTGCATGTGGTAATGGCTGGTTGGATTACGAGCAAGCCATGCCCGAAACTTTACTGAGCATTCACCGTGCCGGAGCAGATGTGATCATCACCTATTTTGCCAAAGATTATGCCCAACGGGTACACGACGGTAGGCTGAAGTACTAAATTTAAGATAACTTTTCAATTTATTCCATAAATTTACGACCTGCCAAGCAGCGAAGTAAATTTAAGGGCGTTTCCTTAATAGTTCAAAGCTTGGAAGGGGGTAACCCCCCTGTCAGTTCTTACACCACGCGCACTTTTCTGAAGGTTATCCCCAATACTTAATGCATCAACAATACTTAATCTTATGTACCGGAATCATTGCGCGGTATTTGTTTTCCTTTCTCTGGCATTAACCTTCTCCGGCTGTAAGTTGGAAAACCTCAATGATCCGATCATTGTACCTTTGGTAGACAAAGAGTTTAGCCTTGATTTGGGGCAGGTGCTAGGTGTTACGACACTTTCCAACCTGGAATTAGAGATGTACACTATTGAAGAGGAGGATTGTTTGAATACAAAAATTCTCAGCAATTATAATCGTACTGGCCGCAATATCAGCCTTACGCTTTATGATATTCTTGACCCTGAGGTATGTGACCCAGGGCCAGCTCCAGCAACAGGCTCCCAATTGGTGACAGATGCTAGTCCGGATGTTTATACCCTTACCATTGAACTCCAGGATGTTGTAAGTAATGCAGGTACGCTTACGGTTACAGAAGATATGTATAAGGTGGTGATGGAAGAAGAAAATGGTATCAGCTGGCTTCACACCGAACTCCGTAAGATACCAGAGGATGTACTTTGGGGTTACCTGGTTTATAATAATACTGAAGAGGAAAACCAGATATCGACCTTGGTGTCAGAAATCAATGATTTGGGTAGCGAGCCAAATTTGACCAACGGCTATTATGGTTATTTTTCAGTGATTAATTCCGGTGACATTACGGAATTAAAAGATGCTCCGATTACCAATAACCTGATGACTATTTTAGTGAAATATACGGGTGAGACTACCGAAATTGACCAAAAAATTAGTGAGTTTCTGGCAACACCGGGGAATGAAGCTATTGAATTAGTACTCTTGGATAGCGAAGGGAATGAATGGCGGAATTAAACCCTAACCATGCTTTACTTTAATTCGAAAGTGATGGCTTAGGCTCCTTACGTTTGCTTTCTTTTACTTCAAAAGAAAAGCCATCTTGTAAGAATTCTTCGTACTTATTGCTGTCAAATTTGTAAAGCTTTGCTGGCCGGTGAGCTACACCCTCCTGCATCTCTTCCAGATCAATCAATAGATTCATCGAAAGGATTTTCTTGCGAAAATTACGCTTGTCCAAATCCGTTTCTAAAATAGCCTCATAAAGGTGTTGCAGCTCTGTAAGCGTAAACTTCGGAGGCAGCAATTCGAAGCCTACCGGCCGAATACGAACCTGCCGTTTGAGGGTTTGAAAACAAACGTTGATCATCTCTTCGTGATCAAAGGCCAAGTCTAGGGCAGAAATATCAGATACACTAAACCACCGTACTTCTTTAGCTACATCATTGTCTGGTGTAGGATTAAAGTCGGCAATTTTTACAAGCGAGTAATAGGCAACGGTGATCACCCGTCCGACGGGATGGCGATCTACTGCGCCAAAGCTTTTGACTTGCTCAAGGAAAACGTTGTCAATACCAGCCAGCTGTTTTAGCACTCGCCGGGCAGCTGTGTTCAGATCTTCATCAGGTAAAACGAAATAGCCAGGTAGTCCCCAGTGATTGTTGTAGGGTTCTTCCTGCCGTTTGATCAGTAAAATCTTTAGATCACTTTCATCAAAACCAAAGATCACATTATCGACGGTGAAGGCCGACTTGAAATAGGTATTAAGATTTTTCACGTTTCCTGTTTATTCGTCGCTGCGCTTTCTATAAATCTGAGGCTAAGGTAATAATTCTTGATGTTATATAAACAGGTAGTCTGTTCATTTAGTGTATTTTGTACACTAGGTGGCTGAGAAGGTCATTAAAAATTGAAAAAAAGACTAAATTAAGCCCTGCCAAAATATTTTTCATTATCAATGATGCCCACTGATCAGAAAATTCCGTGGCGAGAAATACCACTCTTGCGTTTGTTGCTGCCCTTTGGGGTGGGGATTTTTTTGGGTTATCGTTTTCTTTCTGAAATCAGTGCTGTCTTTTTTGCCGGAGGCTTAATTTTAGGAGCTTTAGCCCTTCTTTTTTGGGGCCGTTTGGCTTTGTCACTTCCCATAAATCGCTTTTGGAGTATCATGACGGTCTTCTGGTGCCTGGGCTTTGGTGCTTTTCTTGTGCAGCAAGAGGAAGAACTTTCGCAGACCTCTCATTTTGTTCAGCAAGCTGTTTTTGCAGAGGATTCGATGTTCCTTTGGTCAGGAAAGATTGATGAGTTGCGTGTTGGGGCTGATCGAATTCGGTTGGGGGTTCACGTCAATGCAATCAATACAAAAGGAGGTAGCGAGCCGACAGCCTGTACAGGCCGGTTATTATTGTATTTACCTGCTGACAGCCTGAGTATCAAGTTATTGCCTGGCCAAGAAATTCAATTCAAAGCAGCCCCAGAGCGGATTACAGCCCCTTTAAATCCCGATGCCTTCGATTTTTCGGAATGGCAGGCACGTAAGGGCGTTTACCATCAGGCTCGAATATCTGAGCAAGACTGGATG
>NZ_JBOEFX010000132.1:23767-44595 GCF_050633125.1 Lewinella sp. | reverse complement strand
GCGAAGTAATCAAAAACTTCCGCATCTTTTTGGTAGTGATCCTGGTAATCAAAAGACGACGATTGTTCCACCTCCTTTTTAGGCAACAGCCGAACAACTCCTTTATCTAAGGCATAAGTAATCACCCCGTCCTCCGATGAGAGTACTTCCCCAGACGGGCTCCAATAAAGAGCCTTCCCCGAATCAGGGTCTTGAAACACAGATTTTGTCATGGTCGTAATTGTTAAAGCTTGTTCAGCTTCGCTTTAGCCTATCCCGTATACCCTAGGGGAGCAAATCCAGGACGAGAGTTTGATGCTTTTGGGCCTGTATTCACGACCCACCNNATGTGTAAAGTGTTGATTTTGATAATATCTCAGCAGTTTTTAGGCCCTGACTTGGTACTTTTCAAAAGCCCCTCGCCTGGCAGGGAGGGGTTGGGGTGGGTCGTGAATGTAAGCCAAGTAAACCGGCCAAACTGGACACCGTATCCTAATCTAAACTTTAGCCAAACCGAAAGAATCCCCATTTTACTCCCCAAGATTAATCGAATCCGGCTGGATAGGGTCCGTAGGAAGTGGCGCCGACTCCTCCATTCCAAAGGGAACGCCCAACTTCCAGTGCCGATAAACAGCAATACTGGTAAAGAATAAAATCAAAATAGCGCCGTAAAGTGTTAACTTAGGACCAAAGATATTTCCGATGTAGTCCCCGTCAAAGGGATCTCGTTTTTCAGACATAGTAACTGTGTTGTAGAACTTCTGTTTTCACACAAATTTTGCCTAAATTTCGCAAAATATTTTTATGACGACCCGACAAATTGCTTTTACTATCCTTTGTTCTCTACTGAGTTCATTAGTGGCAGTAGGCTTGTACCGGTGGTTAGTGCCTCAGCAGCAGGTAATTATCAGAGAAAGTGCTGAAGCTCGCTACGCTAGTCAACAAGACTTAATTAATGGTATCCGACCACGAACTTTTGTTTCAAGTTCGCCCACTAGTTTTACCGAAGCAGCAAACGCAATAACACCAGCGGTGGTTTTTATTCGCTCCTATCAATCCTCCGGTAATAATTTTTTACGCCGTTCTCGCCCAGAAACGAGTAGTTCTACCGGATCAGGTGTGATCATATCAGCGGATGGCTACATCGTCACCAATAACCATGTTGTAGAAGGTGGCCAGCGTTTTGAAGTCACGCTTAGTGACAAACGAGAATATTCGGCAGAAATCATTGGTACTGATCCATCAACAGATTTGGCCCTCTTGCGTATTGAAGATGCGAATCTCCCAAGTATCGAACTCGGAAATTCAGACAGCCTACTTGTAGGGGAATGGGTATTGGCGGTTGGCAACCCTTTCAATCTTGAAAGCACCGTTACTGCTGGCATCGTAAGTGCCAAAGGCCGCAATATCGACATCCTCGATGGTCAGGATCGAATTGAATCTTTTATCCAAACCGACGCGGTCGTCAATCCGGGAAATAGTGGTGGCGCACTGGTAAACACCAACGGAGAACTGGTAGGTATCAACACCGCTATTATCACGCGTTCTGGTGGCTATGAGGGCTATTCTTTTGCCGTTCCCGTCAATCTGGTAGCAAAAATAGTTAAAGACCTCAGGGATTATGGTACCGTACAACGAGGCTTACTTGGGGCCTTTATTACCGAAGTCACTGCCGCTGTCGCGGAAGAAAAAAACCTCCCAGCTGTAGCCGGTGTCCTTATTTCCAGAATTACAGATGATAGCGGTGCCGAAAATGCCGGCCTCGAAGTAGGGGATGTCATCATTGGCATCAATGGTGCTGAAACCCTTACCGTACCTTCTTTACAGGAAATACTGGGGCAACTTCGGCCAGGAGATCAAATTCAATTAAAATACTTACGCGACGGTCAGGAAAAAGAGGTTAAAATCGTCCTGAAGAATAAACTTAACAGCACCTCTCCCCTTTCATCTCGGGAAGAACAACTCTTACACCAATTGGGTTTTGAGTTACGCAACCTAAGCAGAGAGGAACGAAAGCGCGTTGATACCGACGGCGTAAAAGTGATGAGTATCTTTCGTGATAGTGAAGTAGAAAGCACCAATATGGAACCCGGCTTTATCATCACCTCCATCAATAAGCGTAGTGTCAGTGACCTCAATGATGCCATTCGCCTCCTAAAACGCAGCAGCGGAAAGATCGTCTTAAGCGGTGTTTACGAAAATTATGAAGGAGAATATTTCTACACCTTTGAAAAGCCCTGATTCAAAAAGCAATACTAAAGAGTATCTGTCTTAACCAAACCAAACCATGAGTAAAAGAGATATTGAACGCAATAAGAACGAAGATGAAATGAAACTCCTCCTCTCTCGCCGACAGCACCGGCTTGACAAAATCCATTTGGGAGGAGGAGAGGTTAAAATTGCAAAACTACACAAGAAAGGAAAGATGACCGCCCGGGAGCGCGTCGATTACCTCATTGATGAAGGAAGCGCTTTTCTCGAAGTGGGAGCATTTGCTGGATATGAAATGTACAAAGAGTACGGTGGCTGTCCCGGAGGCGGTGTACTCGTTGGTATTGGCTATGTCAGTGGCCGACAGTGCATGATTATTGCAAACGATGCCACAGTTAAGGCTGGAGCTTGGTTCCCCATTACCGGCAAGAAAAACCTGAGAGCACAGGAAATTGCGATGGAAAATCGCTTACCAATTATCTACCTGGTGGATAGCGCAGGCGTTTTTCTACCCATGCAAGACGAAATCTTTCCAGACAAAGAACACTTCGGGCGTATTTTTCGCAATAATGCCAAGATCAGCAGTATGGGTATTCCCCAGATCTCTGCCATCATGGGCAGTTGCGTTGCTGGTGGGGCTTACCTCCCCATCATGAGTGATGAAGCACTTATCGTTGAGGGAACAGGCTCTATCTTTTTAGCAGGACCCTATCTGGTAAAAGCAGCTATCGGGGAAGAAGTAGATAAGGAGACACTTGGAGGTGCTTCAACCCATTGCGAAATCAGTGGTGTAACAGACTATAAATGTCCAGACGATCCTAGCTGCTTAGATACGATCAAAGATCTCGTCAAGCAAATGGGCCACTTCCCTAAAACAGGTTTTGACCGAATTGAATCTGCTCCACCTTTAGGAGAACCTGACGATTTGCTCCGTACTTTCCCTGAAAACAGAACGACCCCCTACGCAACCAAAGAACTCCTTCACCATTTGGTTGACGAAGGAAAACTTACCTACTACAAGGATGATTACGGAAAAACCATTATTTGCGCTTACGCCAGAATTGATGGATGGTCTGTAGGTATTGTCGCTAACAACCGTGAAATTGTACGCTCCGCTAATGGAGAAACCCAGTTTGGAGGTGTCATTTACAGCGATTCTGCCGACAAAGCGGCCCGCTTTATCATGAATTGTAACCAGAAAAAGATTCCATTGGTCTTTTTACACGATGTCTCTGGTTTCATGGTAGGCTCTCGCTCCGAACACGGTGGCATTATCAAAGACGGGGCTAAAATGGTTAATGCGGTAAGCAATAGTACGGTTCCTAAATTCTCCATTGTTATGGGGAACAGCTATGGCGCAGGTAACTACGCCATGTGTGGCAAAGCCTATGATCCGCGCCTGATTGTAGCATGGCCCACTGCTAAAATAGCAGTAATGGGAGGTGCCCAAGCCGCAAAAACGCTACTACAAATTCAGGTGGCCAGCCGAAAGGCGAAAGGCGAAAAAGTCAGTGCCACCGAGGAGAAGGAATTATTAGAGAAAATTCAGAATCGTTACGATGACCAAACAACGCCCTATTACGCTGCCTCACGCCTATGGGTAGATGCGATCATTGATCCGCGCGAAACACGTACCTGGATCAGTGAAGGCATAAAAGCCGCAGATATGGCTCCAATTGAACAATTTAACCCAGGAGTTATTCAAACGTAGCCCCTATAAAACAAAAGATCTCCGTAAATGGACAAGACTGCCGTCAGAGATTGGCTTAAAAAAATTGGTATTGTTGGTTTCCTCTTTTTCTTTCTTAAGGGCCTCGCCTGGATTGCAGTCTTTATGGGATTAATCAAGTGCACTTGATTCTAAATTCTTAATCACCCTACTGAAACTAACATGAAAATCAAATCCACCAAGGCCCAAGAAGAGGCTCCTAATGCCGTAGATAAATTCGTGGGCTTAACCCAAACCTCTTACCGCAGTTTTCAAGATTATGTAAAATTCAGGGAAGATGATCCCTTATGGATGCTTATTTACAAGATAGGATTACAATTTTTCGGATTCCTCCTCATGCTCTTACTTTCGCCTTTTCTAATTTTGGGATTAACAATTGCTATTGCTGCTGTTTTATGAAAAGGGACAAAAGCTATTTTACAAGTATCATAATCATTGGATTTCTGGCACTTTGCCATCAGTACCTTCAAAAACAACTAAGCATACAACTACCCTGGCTACATGCCTACCTGGATGATATGCTCTGCATGCCACTATTCTTAGCCATTTGGCGCTGGGAAAAACAGCTGTTTTGGAAAACTGATCGATTGAGAAAAACAGAGGTAATATTCTTTACTTGTTTTATTTTTATACTTTTTGAAGGAATCCTTCCTCGTTTTTCTATAGCCTATACGGCCGACTGGAAAGATGGCTTAGCTTATATTTGCGGGAGTAGTCTATTTTGGATACTACAGCCTCAATATACAATTACAGCAAATACAGAACATTAGCCTATGAACAAAAAAGCCCTCAAACTGGCCATAATTCAGAAACTAACTTCCTGCGAAGACGAGCAACTACTACAAACGATTTGGAAAATGCTTGAGGAGTTCTCCAACGCTGGCTCCGCTGCCGTTTCTGATCCTCTGATAGAAGCGTTATTGAACTCTGAAAAGGCAGCTCCTGCCCAACCGGCAACGGACCAGGACATTGCCGATATTCAACAATCTATTGATGAGATTTTTGGAACCTGATCTATTACTCTTTCTTGAGTAACATGACGCGTTCCTTGCCCAACTCTTGCATCCGCAATTGCAGGCTATCTGTGTTCAACAATACAATTTCCACCGCCTTCTCGCGGGAAATTTCTTGTGTTGTGTCTGTACTAAACAAATAAGGCCCGTCCAATCTGTAGGTTCCCGCTTCTTCGTAATTGAGGGTACTATGAAAATAGTAGCGGCCATTGTTTGTAAACTCAAAACGGATGCCACTAAGATCGACAGCAAGGCTATCTCCTTCCTCAGTTATTCTAATTGCCTCCCAGTTTCCAGCAAGATCACTCTCGGCGTATGGGTCGCAAGCAAAAAAGAAAAGAGATAGTCCTAGAATAGCAAGCGCAATTCTCATAGATACAGGCTCTAAGTATTATTATTTAATAAAAAATCCCTGGTTCTGGCTTTGCTCTTAGTGCAGGAATTTTGCCAAAAACAAGAAAACACCAGCTCCGGCCAAAAAGCCAACAAGCGCTAGCCAAGCAATTTTCTTAAAGTACCAAATGAAATCGATACGCTCCATTCCCATTGCTGCTACACCAGCCGCAGAACCAATGATCAACATAGAACCACCAGTTCCTGCCGAGTAAGCGATAAAGTGCCAAAGTTTAGCATCTTGTACAAACACATTGAGGTCGTACATCCCCATAGAGGCTGCCACAAGTGGTACGTTGTCAATAATTGCAGATAAGAAACCAAGAATTATTACAACAGCATCCTGGTTCGGAATCGCTTCCTGAAGGCTTTCCGCTACAGAGCGTAATGCCCCTACGTTACCGACGGCAATGGTCTCTAAAGCGGCTACAGCCATAAGAATACCGAGGAAAAAGAGAATCGAGGACATCTCAATTCGGCTCAGGGCCTTGTGGGCAGAGAAGGCAACTTTTCGTTCCTCCGTAAAATCTTCTTCTGGGTGAATGTATTCCGACACCAGCCAAACAACCCCCAAGCTTAACATCATCCCTAAATAAGGAGGAAGATGGGTGATGGTTTTGAAAATTGGTACAAATACAATCATACCCAAGCCAAGGAACAGCATGGTTTTACTACTCAATAAACGATTGTGCTCCGTTTCCTCTGATTCTACAACGGCAATATCCCCCTGAAAAACAGATAACATACTTGCGATTAAGAAAGGAACTACAAAACATACAATAGAAGGAAGTACCAAATTAGTGATCAGTCCGCCTGTTGTCACCTGACCGCCAATCCAGAGCATCGTTGTAGTAACATCTCCAATTGGTGACCAGGCACCACCTGCATTCGCTGCTATCACAACCATACCCGCAAACCACAACCGTTCTTTTGGGTCATGGATGAGTTTGCGCAGCAAGGTTACTAATACGATGGTTGCCGTAAGGTTATCGATAATTGCAGATAAGATAAAGGCCAGGATGCCGATAATCCACAATAAGCGTTTTTTATTTTTGGTCTTTACCCAGTTCTTTAGGATTTCAAATCCTCGGTGCAAATCGATGATTTCGACAATCGTCATTGCCCCAATTAAGAAGATAAGAATCTCTGAAGTTTTGCCAAGGTGATGCAGGAGTGCGTTCTTAAACCCATCAGCGGCTTCTTCTCCATGACCGCCAACCATGCTAAAAAGGTGCTCATGGCCATCAACAATAGAAAGGTCACCTGCGTTGAAACCAATAGCGGCTAAAGCCCAACATAATGCCCCCATAAGAAGCGCTGGAACTGTTTTGTCGAGGTGTAAAGGGTGTTCAAAAACAATAGTGAGATAGCCAAGGATGAATACCAGAACAATTGCTGTAAGCATTGGAGGATTATTTAACTGATAGTGTAGGGAACCAAAATTCCTAAAAACAAGTATGGCCGTAAAATTAAAGCTTTCCTCGGGCCAGCCAAATGTGTAGAGAGTTTTATTTCGTAGAATCGTAAATTCCATCAAATTTTGCGCAAAAAATAAGTTGACCCGCCTTTCTGGTTCTCCAAATAGCTGACACGTTTAAAATGAACCGCTTTTAGCCTGCTTTTTGAAAAACGACGGCTCAACTTATTTTGGTGCTGTTCCCAAAAGTTTTTGTTTGCGTTGCAATTCAGCCCGTATTTAGGTATTTTTGCCTCTTGTGCATTTTGCCGGCGTTATAAAATTATTCGATCCGAATTATGGTGAAGATTGGAGATGTTGAGATTGGTGAGTTTCCTTTGTTACTTGCTCCTATGGAGGATGTCAGTGATCCCCCCTTTCGTGCTTTATGCAAAGCACAGGGATGTGACATGATGTATACCGAGTTCATCTCCGTAGAAGGCCTAATCCGTGACGCAACAAAAAGTGTCCAAAAGTTAGATATCTACGAAGAGGAGCGCCCCATTGGTATCCAGATTTTTGGTGCCAACCTCGACAGTATGGAACGTGCTGCTGAAATCGTAGAAGAAGCTCAACCAGAAGTACTGGACATCAACTTCGGTTGCCCTGTCAAAAAAGTTACTTGCAAAGGAGCCGGAGCAGGTATTCTACAAGACATCCCTAAAATGGTACGCCTGACGGAAGCCATTATTAAGCGTACCAAGCTTCCCGTTACCGTAAAAACCCGTTTAGGTTGGGACGATAAAACCCAATACATCGAAGAAGTTGCCGAACGCCTCCAGGACATTGGTATCAAAGGCTTGGCAATACACGGCAGAACGCGCAAGCAGATGTATAAAGGGGAAGCCGATTGGACAAAAATCGGGAACATCAAAAACAACCCTCGTATCCACATTCCAATTTTTGGTAATGGTGATATCGATAGCCCTCAAAAAGCTAAAACATATCGGGAACGCTACGGTGTAGATGGTATAATGATTGGTAGAGCTAGTATTGGTTATCCTTGGATTTTCCGGGAAATCAAACACTATTTCGCTACTGGAGAAATCCTTGATCCACCTACCATTCGCGAGCGTGTAGCAGCTTGTAAGCAGCATCTACAGCATAGCCTCGACTGGAAAGGGATCAAATTGGGTGTGCTGGAAATGCGCCGCCATTACTCCAATTATTTCCGTGGGTACCCAGGAATAAAAGCCTTCCGGCAAATTCTAGTCACCGAGCATGACCCCGCAGTATTGTTCAGTACGCTTGATGAAATTGAAAGCATCTACGCCGAACAAGGTGCGATGGTGACTAATTAAGTATGATAAGTAAGGTTGCGCGGGCTTCAGTCCGCTAACCTTAAGAAAATTCGGCAAATTGCCGAAATGAATTAATTCACCGCAAACAAGGTCAACGTGGTTTTTGATATCCAAAGTAGAGAACGGAAAATTTTTGAGGTCATCAGCGCTGCTGCCAGAGAGCTGAACTTTCCCGCCTATGTAGTGGGAGGTTATGTTCGTGATCGCCTCTTAGCCCGTCCGTCTAAGGACATGGACATCGTATGCGTTGGGAGCGGCATTGAATTAGCCTTAGCTGTTTCGAAGAAGTTGCATCCAAGGCCTCGGGTTACCACCTACAAACGGTTCGGTACAGCGATGCTCAAACACGAAGGGCTGGAAGTAGAATTTGTGGGCGCTCGTAAAGAAAGCTATCGCTCTGATTCACGCAAGCCAACTGTAGAAGAAGGAAGCCTCGAGGATGATCAAAACCGCCGGGATTTTACCATCAATGCCTTGGCGGTAAGTCTTAATGACAACAATTATGGTAATATCATTGATCCCTTTGATGGTCTCGAACATCTTGAGCAAAAACGAATCATCACTCCACTTGAACCAGGAAAAACTTTTTCTGATGACCCGCTGCGCATGATGCGTGCCATCCGCTTCTCTACGCAACTAGGCTTCGATATCGAAGAAAAAACGCTGGATGCCATCAGTAAATTCCGCAATCGGATCAAGATTATTTCTCAGGAAAGAATCGCTACGGAACTCAATAAAATACTTCAAGCACCAGAACCTAGTATTGGCTTTAAGTTACTGTTTGACACCGGGTTACTGGAGCTCATCTTACCTGAATTAGCAGCCATGCAAGGCGTTGAAATACGCAATGGCATAGGACATAAAGACAACTTTTACCACACCCTTCAGGTTGTTGACCAATTGGCTCACAAGAGCAACAACCTTTGGCTCCGTTGGTCTGCTCTCCTTCATGATATTGCCAAACCTGTCACCAAGCGTTTTGACAAAGAAAATGGCTGGACTTTTCACGGCCATGAAGCCGTAGGCGCAGCGATGGTTCCTCGTATTTTCCGTCGATTACGTTTGCCGATGGATCAGAAAATGAAGTTTGTCCAAAAGATGGTTCAGCTTCACCAGCGCCCCATCTCCCTCACCAAAGAAGACATTACAGACTCTGCGGTACGACGTATTCTCTATGAAACCGGAGAAGACATCGATCAATTGATGTTGCTCTGCGAAGCAGATATTACGTCCAAAAATGAGAAGCGCGTACGCCGTTACCTTCAGAACTACGAATACCTGCGCAAAAGACTACAAGAGGTAGAAGAAAAAGACCATTTACGCAACTGGCAACCCCCTATTAGTGGCGAACTCATCATGGAAACCTTTGCCATCCCTCCAAGTCGGGAAGTAGGTATTATCAAAAATGCTATTCGAGAAGCTATTCTGGATGGCGACATTCCCAATGAATACGATGCTGCTTTTGCATTTATGCAAAATAAGGCCAAAGAACTGGGGATTGCTATGCCAGTGGATGAGTAGCCCAATACCCAAGTGTCCTTAACCACCCCCAAGAAGGCGATTAAGGACACGATGTTTTTTTTAGAACTTTAAGAATAGTATAGACAAATAAAAGTTCTAATGTTTTACAAATTTTTCCACACCAATAATTACGCTTCCTTCTCTCAGCAATATTTGGTAGATACCAGCAGGTAAATGTGCTATTTGCAGCTTGTTGCTGGTTAACCAATCTCCCGTCACTACAACCTCTCCAAGAGTGTTCAATATTTCAAAATTAGAGATCCGGTTGTGATATTCTTCTTCAATAAGAATTGACAGCACATCCTCTGTAGGGTTCGGAAAGACCTGGAAACGAGTCAAGTTTATTGGATTCTTAACCCGAACAGGTTCTTGAATGACCAACACCGCTTCGTTGGTAATAACGGGCTCATTGAAATCAAAATAGATGCCCGCCTGATTAGGGATTTCTGTACCATAACCATACTCCGGTAACGGCTTGATTTTAAACCTGAAAAACCCGTGCGAAGCTGGTTCATTGGTAGTACTATCTGGCAAGAGGATATCTGTAAAATGTACAACCAAGGAAGCTCCATCATTGATCTCATACTCGTACGGGTGGCTAGCACTCAGCATAGTTAATGTACTCACATCCAATATTGGAGATATGGGGTCTACTATTCGAACAGTAAACGCAGTGTCCGTTCCCGTGTTTTGGAATCGTATGTGATAATAGATGTATTCCTCTAAATCTACACGGTCTGTTTCTACACCACTCTCATTAAAAATACGCTTATCGTTGGGGTCAAAAGAACCAATGTTATTTTGGCATTCAAAATGTTCGGTTCGCGAGTTTAGGCAGCTGTTATCATCAGAAATCACTCCAAACAAACAATGTTCTTGCCCCAGTTCGGCCTCGCACGAAAGATTAAATTCCAAATTGAACATAATCACTTCGTTTACCTCCAATGCCCCAAGGTCAAAGGTGATCTCCGTATCGTTTATTTGATTATAGGGGATCGTAGCCGAGATGAAATCAAAAAAGGGATCCAGTGTGAGGGTCAGTGTTGTTGCAGTACTGGTAAGAGGGCCAGTATTTCGAACCTGTACCGTATAGTAGTTATCAAAACAACGACGAAGCAAGGGTGTAGAAAAGTCGATCTCAAGCGAAGCACATTCTTCCAATGCTTTAGCTTGAAAATCCTGAACAAGCGTAGCGTCATCTTCATCCATTACAACAGTAAAAGAAGGTTCGCAAAGCTCCCAATTGGCATTTATCGGTTCTGCACTCAAGCTATAAGTGCCAAGTGGTACGGAAAAATTAAAATTGCCCTCACTATCCGTACTTTTTATGCGTGAATAGGCATCACCTTCTAATTTCACCTGCCAGTAGGCGAGGGTATTGTCCAATGGCTCAGGCTCACAATCTTCACTATCGTTATGAAAAAGGGTTCCTGTAATAAATTGCGGCGATGATAATGGCGCTGTGGACCTAAAAATACGGTGCTTGTCATAGATCGCATAAACATATTGATTGTCTGTTACAAAGAAACTACCGACAAACGACTGAGGTAAACCACTATAGCTGTATTCTACAAAATTTGCTCCATCAAATATGTAATATTTAGAGCTACTGAACAGGAATAAATCTAGTCCTGAACTGCTCATTGATACGCCTGATGATGCTTCAAAGAAATTACCTAAATTAACAAGTGGCTCACCAAATCTAAAACGGTACAAGCGGGTTTCGTTGTCAATAAATTCATCAACTACGAGATAGATTGTCCCATCATCCATGATGGCAAACCGCGGAGCGTATAAGCCGGGAAAAGTACCTAAAGATTCGCCTGTATGCTCACCAGTTATCGTGTTTATTTTAACAACACTAAATTCAAAGTAGGCATTAACAACAAAAATTTCACTGCCCACTAACTTCACATGGGCCTCACTACTATTTAGTAAAAAATTCGTACTGATCCAATCCTGCCCGTTGTTAAGGGTATAGTAATTACTGAAGCTTCCATCGATATAAATAACACCGTCATCGAGTACACTTATCCTATTTATAACTCCATCTGGCTCATTGTCTGGTCCTTCGATGATCGAAAAATTCTGGCCGTTATCCTGTGAATAAAGAATGGCATCACCACGATTAAGATATAAACTGCCGTTTGGAGAATATTGTCCTCCATGCCAAGCGTTTTCGTCAGCTACTACCTCTTCCCAATTCTCCTCCCCCACTGTTTTTACAAAAACATCATTAGGTGTATTCACAACTTGTTGGTTTTGATAGGATTCGTCAATCCCAACAGTGTATGAATAGTTAATGAGAACGGGATATTCTTCCCACTCTGAATTGCTGGCCGAACGTTCTATAAAAAAATCAAAATAAGTACTACTTAACAAATAATCCGATTGATCACTCAACCATAGATCACCGTAAAGTGATAAAATGGGATCATTAAGCACCTCCTCCCAATCAAAATTACACCCCGTGGATTTGAGTAAACTAGCCCCATTTCGGTAGTACCAATCTCCTTCGGACGACAATATTTCATCACCATAAGCAAAATCTGAAGCAATGCTAGATACACTGCCCGACTCAAAAACTAGCCCTTCACCTGATAAGCTGTAGTAATTACTATGATCAAATAACAATACTTTGCCACAATCATTGTAGGCGAATTTACCACTGCCAAGATTCAACGATTCATTCCTGATACGCGTACCGTCGCGAGAAAAGACCGACAAATCATCAGAAGCACCCGCAGTATGATGTAGGGCTAAATAATGATCAAATACCCATAAGTGGGTCCTATGGTCAACAAAACCTTCTCCGTAAGTAAAAATAGGAACGAAAGTAAGCCCTTTATTCACGCTATAGCCGAAGGAACTATTCTCGTAAACAAACAGCGTATCTCCTTTGATAAAAGAAGCCTGAACACCACCCCAACCTCCATCAAGGTCTAGTGTATACCAGCTTCCATCTCGTCGGATACAATGATCATAATTTTCGGATTTCAAGACAGGTGTGCCATCCGCATAAAATTGGACATCAACCAAAGCTTGTGACTCGGGGAGTACTTCTTGGGTCCAAGTAACCCCATCTAAAGAAGTGTATACCGTAGATCGGTCATTCATGGCTTGGGTAAGATATTCGCCTGTAGGAGATTTCCTCACCACAGCAAGGCTAAAATCATTTGGTGGCGTTACTTCTTCAAAAGTAATTTGGCTATGAAGCGTGGTGGTCATCAATAAACAGATAACCCCTAGAGAGAGCGTAACTTTCATAAGTTTAGTTTTATAGTATTAGCGCATCCACTTATATCGGTCTTCACCTATCAAAATTGAAAGACCAAGCGGAAATAATTACCATAAAGATAAAAATAATCAAGCTATCATGTAAGACGGGACGTGTTCGGCCTCAAAGCTTATTATGAAACCGCAATAAATGCTGCTCTGCCTGCTCATTGTAAAGCTTAAGGATTAGCGTAGACTTTTTGCGCCGATCAAGGGGAAATAAAATCTTTACTGGATTGTGAACATAACCGTTGTCCTCAAACAGAAGTACCTGGCGGTTGCGCGTAGCTAGCTGAAACTGAAGTAATTCTTCAACATTCACAGGCAATGGAATATCATGGTAGCCCTCTTCTTTGAGGAAGGCCAGAATCATGGCATAAGTCGCTGCCAGGTCTTTTCCTGCAAAATTTGATTCGTAGACTGCACCGTCACTTTTGCCCCCCATATAGTCGGTGTCAGCAGCAGGAAAGGATTTGCGTAGGGCTGCTTTGGAGGTGGCCGCTACTTCTTCCACATAAGAGGCAATCATTATGCGGCGGCCGCTAAGGCTAACTTTTTGCTCGGAAAGACCCATGTGAGTTATATTATTTCCGGTGAACTCCCCTTTTCTTTATTAAAAAGAGACGTTCACCGGCTGTACATGGATCAAATTTAAAAACTTTTTGTTTTTAAATAATTATTTTAGCTGTTTTATTGACTATTTTATTCTAAATCTTCGTAATCAATCCGATTCAAAGCCTTGCGGAGGTCATCTTCGCCGAGTTTACGGCCCTTCAAAGTAACAATGTAGCGATCATCATAAAAGAAGATCAACTCTCCTACTCCACTATCTGCATTCCATTTTTCGAATGCTTTATGGCCGTCGATGATCGTTGTTCTTTCGTAACCAAAATCACCTTCACGGTCGACCTCAACACTGGCCCAGGCCACCATGCCCAACTTGGCAATTCCCATCTGGCCAGCATCTACAACCTGAACCTCGATAGATTTGTCATCCTCTTCATATTCGGCTTCTGCCTGTGAAATGGTGAATCCCATCGCACCGGTTTTTTCGCCTATATGCTTTGTACGATCCATGCCTAATAGGCGATCAGGAAGAATGGCTTTAATGTCGCGGAAGTTCATCACCTCTACGGATTCTCCATTCTCGGCATTATTACGCAAGGTCTTTGAGGCTTCTGCAAAGGCATCAGCCAAACCATTTTGTAGATCTTGCATATCGCCTTCGCCAAGGTTGATATTTACAGACTCTGTCTCTCCTTCATCATTTTCTACGGTGATATTGATTCCGTCTTCGTCAGCGTTATCTTCATTGGCTTTATCACCACCACAAGAAACAGCCAAAATGGCCATACCTGAAAGAAAAAATAATAGGGATAATTTACGATGCATGATGTGTAAGTTTTAGTTCTCTCCAAATATAGTGGTAATGGCTCTAAGCTGAAAGTAATTTTCGATGAATGGAGCGGGGCCAAGGACGAATATGGTTTCACAAATTTACATGACACAGTGTTTTTCGAACCACCAAAGACACCAAAGGATTTTAAACCATATGAGGGATTATAAGGGCATTAAAGGGGTGCCATATAGAGTCAGAAATCGCCTTAAACCACACGAAGACATAGAAGCAGTAAGCATAATACACACAAAAGCGCGTTGCAGTCTTCCAACTACAACGCGCTATCTCTTAGAAAAAGCTAGTGTATACTAAGCTTCCCCTTCTTGTTTTTCGTCGTGACGCTTTTCCGGCCGCATCTGAGGGAAAAACAGCACCTCTTGGATACTGGTTTGTCCAGTTAGCAGCATTACTAAACGATCTACGCCAATACCAATACCAGAGGTTGGTGGCATTCCGTATTCTAATGCGCGCAAGAAATCTTCGTCCAGTACCATCGCCTCATCATCACCGCGGTTAGCCAATCGCAATTGATCCTCAAAGCGTTCTCGCTGATCAATCGGATCGTTGAGCTCGGTGTAAGCATTGGCCAGTTCTTTGCCGTTTACGATCAACTCAAAGCGCTCGACGAGCCCTTCCTTATCTCTGTGCTTTTTCGTCAGCGGAGACATCTCTACCGGATAGTCCGTAATAAAGGTGGGTTGGATCAATAAACCTTCGACTTTTTCGCCGAAGATTTCATCAATCAATTTCCCTTTACCCATGCTGTCTTCTACCGCAATGTGCATCTCTTTGGCCACCTTGCGGAGGCCTTCTTCGTCGAGATCAGAAATGTCAACGCCAGTGTATTCCTTGATAGCATCATACATCGTAAGGCGGCGGAATGGCCCTTTAAAATCGATGGTATGATCTCCTACCTTGACGGTGGTTTCCCCAAGAACGGATTGGATCGAATGCTCCAACAACTGCTCAGTGGTTTCCATCATCCAGTAATAGTCTTTGTAAGCTACATAAAACTCAACCATGGTAAACTCAGGGTTGTGCGTAGCGTCCATTCCTTCATTACGGAACATCTTCCCAAACTCGTAGACACCATCGAAACCTCCAACAATCAAGCGTTTGAGGTACAACTCATTGGCAATCCGCATATAAAGCGGCATATCCAAGGTATTGTGGTGCGTGCCGAATGGGCGGACAGAAGCACCACCGTGGATCGGCTGAAGAATAGGCGTCTCTACCTCCATCAACCCTTTTTCATCCAGAAAATGGCGCATGGAAGTGATCAAGCGGCTACGCTTACGAAACAGATCACGCACCTCTGCATTCACCGTAAGGTCTACATAGCGTTGGCGGTACCGCAATTCAGGATTGGTAAAGGCATCGTGTACATTACCGTCTGCATCACGCTTAACCACTGGCAGTGGCCGCAATGATTTCCCCAAAAAGGTAAAATCAGTGACGTGTACCGAAATTTCTCCAACCATGGTCTTAAAGACAAATCCTTTAATCCCTATAAAATCGCCAAGGTCAAGCAGCTTTTTAAACAAGGTATTGTATAGCGACTTGTCTTCTCCTGGTGCGATATCATCACGAGAAACATAAATCTGAATCCGTCCAGAGGTATCCTGAAGTTCTGCAAAAGAAGCTTTTCCTTTACCCCGTTTCGCCATTAAGCGGCCTGCCAGACAAACCTCTGTGAAGTTTGTTGACTTTTTATCTTCCGCATCAAACTCGGCAGTAGCTTTAATGTCAGCTGCCAAATGAGTAACGGGGAACAATGCAGCCGGATAAGGGTCGATACCCATCTCCCGAATGGCTGCTAAATTTTCTCTACGGACAATCTCCTGTTCGCTGAGTTGCATAAGTGAACGGTTAAAAAGATAAAATAATTAAGCTTGTGCTGTTGGTGTAAATCCAATCGGAGGAATTCCACCGGAGTTAGGTTCAGTTTCCTGAATCGTACCGTGCTGTTTCTCAAATTTCTGCACATTCTCTGCCAATGCCCTCAACAAACGTTTGGCATGTTGCGGCGTAAGGATGATGCGTGATTTCACCTTGGCCTTGGGTACATTCGGTACCAGACGTAAAAAGTCGATGATGAATTCACTGTTGGAATGTGCGATAACTGCCAAGTTAGCGTAAGTACCTTCTGCTACATCTTCTGGCAATTCTATATTGAGTTGGTTTTTTCCTTTCTTTTGCTCAGCCATAATGGTTTTGATATTATTGCAACTGCCATTGCCCCTCACCTTATCAAGTAAAGGATAAGTACACGAAAAAAATCCCGTGCCTCAACAGTCATTATACATTTTATTTCTTCTTACGGGGCTTAGCCTTTGCCTTAGGTTTCGCTTTGGCTTTCCCTTTTGTAAATGATCCAGGAAGGTCTTCCTCAATAATCGCTTTCACATCCTCGAGACTTAGCTCTTTGGCTTGCTCGGCAGTCATCTTGTCCTTACCTACCTTGGGAAGCTTAACGTTGACTTTCTTAAACTTGATGAATGGTCCCCAGCGGCCATTTTGAATGCTGATCTCATCCGAATCCCAGCGCTGGATGTAGCGATTGGCTTCTTTTTCGATTTTAGCTTCCAGCAATTCAATGGCTTCCGCTTCTGTTAGGTTTTCCCAATCGTATTTTTTAGGTACGTTGACAAACAATTTCTGCCATTTGATGAATGGACCAAAACGTCCTTTCCCTTTTGTTATAGGATCATCTTTGTAATGAGCAACTGGCTCGTCTTCTTTCTTCTTAATGGCAATCTTTTCGAGGGCCATCTCATAGTCAACTTCATGCGGGTCTGCTCCTCGCCCTAGAGATATATAGGCATCTCCCCAGCGAACATAGGGGCCATAGCGCCCTACTCCTACAATGACCTCCTTCTCTTCAAATTCGCCTAATGTTTTAGGTAATTCGAATAGCTTTAGAGAAATGTCCAAATCAATGTCGTCCATTTCCATTCCGGCAGGCAGGTTGGCATAACGGGGCTTTTCATCAGGCAGCAGCTCATCAGGAGCCCCCATTTGAATAACAGGCCCTCGGCGAGACAAACGTACCAGTATCGTTCTACCCGTTTCCGGATCATTACCAATAATCCGTTCTTTCGTTACGCGTTCCGCTGTTTCTGTAATAACCTGAACATTGCTATGAAAAGGATCATAAAACTCCCGCAGCATCTTGGTCCAGTCTTCTTTTCCATCAGCAACCATATCAAAGCGTGCTTCGATATCACTGGTGAAACCATACTGCATAATGCTATCAAAATGCTCTTCTAGAAAGTCTGATACAGTAATACCAATCTCAGTTGGAAACAGGCGATTCTTTACAGCTCCTGCTTTCTCTGTCTTGGTCTCTGCACTAACTTTATTGTTCTGAAGGGTCATCACCCTAAAATCACGATCATCTCCATCTCGCGACTCGCGAACAACATAACCACGGTTTTCTTCCATGATTTTGCTGATCGTAGGTGCATAAGTAGACGGACGGCCAATGCCTTTTTCTTCTAAGGCTTTTACCAAACCCGCTTCCGTATAGCGTGCTGGCGGGCGAGTAAAGCTCTCTGTCGCTGTAAGCGTATCCAATGGCAATTGCTGGCCCTCATTTAAAGGAGGTAGCATACCTTTTACTTCATCATCGTCGTCATCGTCATCCTTTGATTCCAGGTAGACCTTTAGGAAACCGTCAAACACCAATACTTCGCCTTCTGCGCGAAGAATACGACCGGGTACTTTATCAATACCAATATTCACAATGGTTTTCTCCAGTTTCGCCTCTTCCATTTGGGAGGCAATCGTCCGTTTCCAGATCAACTCATATAGGCGCTGTTCGTCGCGATCGCCGCTTACATTTTGCTTAGCAATGTAGGTAGGGCGAATGGCTTCGTGTGCCTCCTGCGCTGAGTTATTCTTACTCTTATAACGCCGTACTTTAACGTACTCTTTACCAAAATCCTGCTCAATTTGATCAGCAATGGTCCCCAGAGCAAGCTCTGAAAGATTGATCGAATCTGTACGCATGTAGGTGATATGCCCTGCTTCGTAGAGGCGTTGAGCTACTTGCATGGTACGCTTTACCGAAAAGCCTAATTTACGACTCGCATCCTGCTGGAGGGTAGAAGTCGTAAAAGGAGCGGCAGGTTTCCGCTTAAGCGGCTTGACTTCAATATTCTCAATTGAGAAATTAGCACCAACACATTTATCTAATAACTCCTGAGCATCTTCTATCGTAGAAAGCCGATCAGGAGAAGTAGCTTTGAGCTGAACCATCCGGCCCTGCTCGTTCTTTACGTTGAATATAGCATCGAGTCGAAAAAAGGCCTGTGGGGTGAATTCACGAATCTGGCGTTCTTTCTCTACAATTAGCTTTACGGCTACTGACTGTACCCGACCAGCAGACAATTTGCCTCTGATTTTTTTCCACAACAACTCCGACAACTCAAAGCCTACCAATCGATCCAATACTCGGCGTGCCTGTTGAGCATCTACCAGATTCAGATCAACAGTTCTTGGCTGAGTGATCGCTTTTTGAATAGCAGGCTTGGTAATTTCTCGGAAAACAATCCGCTTGGTGGTATTTTCGTCCAACCCCAACACTTCACATAAGTGCCAGGAAATGGCTTCTCCCTCGCGGTCTTCATCCGTCGCGAGCCATACTTCGTCTACCTTCTTAACCCAACCCTTCAGTTCTTTAACAACTTTGCGCTTTTCAGGAGAGACGATATATTTAGTCGCGAAATCATTATCCACATCCACCGCCTGGTTTCCTTTATCCAGGTCACGTATATGGCCAAAGCTTGACTTTACAACAAAATCCTTTCCCAGGATTTTCTCGATTGTCTTGGCTTTAGCAGGTGACTCCACAATGACGAGGTTCTTTGGCATACTTTGGCTTTGTTATTCAACGCTTGAAACTAGGAAGAGAGCAAATAATACCTTCTTCAAAACTGCAAATGTAATTATTTTAAGATTTGTTCACCGTGCTCCTTTGAAATAGTCCTTACATTTGCCCCTTAATATTTCATTTTTGCGAGTATTCGCAGAAATAAGCAACGATAAACCTTCCGACGCATGACCTCCTTAGAAGCCGTAAGTCCTATTGATGGCAGATACCGCAACAAAACGCAAAACCTCAGTGAGTATTTCTCTGAAGCAGCATTAATCCGGTACAGGGTGCTGGTTGAAGTGAAATATTTTCAGGCACTATACGAGCTTGGCTTACCTCAATTAAAAGGCATAGCAGCCGATAAGGTTGCAAGCTTAAGCCAATTACATGAAAATTTTTCATCGGCCGATGCCGCCTCTATCAAAGAAATAGAGAAGACAACCAACCACGATGTCAAGGCCGTGGAGTATCATATCAAGGCCGCTTTCGAGGAGGCTGGATTAAGTGACTACCAGGAATTTGTCCACTTTGGGCTTACTAGCCAGGATATCAATAATACAGCTGTTCCACTTTCTTTGCAAGATGCTTACCGCAATGTTTTCCTTCCTGGGGCTAATGCTGTCCTTTCGGATTTGAATGCCCTGGCTGAAGAATGGAAAGCCATTCCCATGTTGGCACGTACCCACGGCCAGCCTGCTTCTCCTACCCTACTGGGTAAGGAAATCGCGGTCTTTACCGCTCGGATGGAACATCAACTGGAACAACTGGCTAATATAGAGTTGAGGGTGAAATTTGGTGGAGCTACCGGGAACCTTAACGCCCATTATGCTGCCTACCCTGAATACGACTGGCACGCTTTTGCAGAAAATTTTGCAGAAAACGCCCTTGGACTCAAGCGGGCTTATCCTACAACACAGATTGAACACTACGATAATTTGGCTGCATTCTTCCACGCCATGGTTCGTATCAACACCATTCTTATTGATTTCTGTCGTGATATATGGACATACATCTCTATGGAGTATTTCCGCCAGCGGACTATTGCCGGAGAAGTAGGGTCAAGCGCCATGCCACACAAGGTAAATCCGATTGATTTTGAAAACGCGGAAGGCAACCTCGGAATTGCTAATGCACTACTTGAGCACTTGGCACATAAACTGCCGATTTCCAGGCTACAAAGAGACTTGACCGATAGTACCGTCTTACGCAATGTGGGCGTACCTTTTGCACATACCATGATTGCTTTCCAGGCTGTCCAAAAAGGGCTCAGCAAACTGCTGCTCAACGAAGATAAACTACACGCTGATCTCGAAAGCAACTGGATTGTTATTGCAGAGGCTATCCAGAACATCCTGCGAAGAGAAAATTATCCGAAGCCCTATGAAGCGCTCAAGGCACTCACCCGAGGCAAGGCTGCTGTAGGAGAAGCAGAAATCAAGGCATTCATCAAAGAGTTGCCTGTAAGCGAGGAGATCCGGCAGGAGTTATTGCAATTGAGCCCACATACTTATACGGGGCGGTTTGTGTGACCCCGTTGCATGGTGTTTTTTATCACATAGACACATAGGACGTTTATTTAGTGCAAACTAAAGTCACATGCTCCTCTGTGTCTATGTGTTTGAAAGGGGTCATGTGTGTTTTTATCACATAGGCACATAGGGAGTTTATTTAGTG
>NZ_JBOEFX010000132.1:0-23669 GCF_050633125.1 Lewinella sp. | reverse complement strand
CATAGACACATAGGGAGTTTATCTAGTGCAAAGTAAAGCTGCGTATTCCTCTGTGTCTATGTGTTTGAAAGGGGGTGATGTGTGTTTTTATCACATAGGCACATAGGGAGTTCAAGAAATACTTAAGTGCCTTTGGTGGTTCAAAAAACGGTGCATCTATCTGGTGAAATACTCACCTCCCGCAATTGCCTATTGTCTTTTCATTCATGAGGACCTCCAACTCGCCAAGGACGCTCATATCATCTATCGTTGATGGTGGCTTGAAGGTCTGCTTATCGGCGATGGCTCGCATGGTTTTGCGAAGAATTTTCCCGGATCGAGTTTTCGGAAGGCGGTCTACTTGAATTGCACGCTTGAAAGCTGCAACCGGCCCTATTGTATCTCTGACCATTTTTATCAGCTCTTTTTCAATGGTTGTTTCTGTTACAGAAAGTCCGGTTTTCAGAACAAAGAAACCTACTGGAATTTGTCCTTTTAGTTCATCAGCTACACCAATAACTGCACATTCTGCAACTGCTGGATGGGCCGCCACTACTTCTTCCATCTCGGCTGTAGACAATCGGTGTCCAGCAACATTTATGATATCATCAATGCGGCCCGTGATGAATACATATCCCTCTTCATCCTTGTAGCCCCCGTCTCCAGAAAAGTAGTAGCCAGGATAGGCAGACAAGTAAGACTTTTTAAACCGTGGCGTATCTTCCCATAGATTTGGTAAACACCCTGGAGGCAATGGATACCGAATAGCCACAGCTCCTTCTTCACCGATAGCAACCTCCTGGTTGTCGTGATCGAGTATTGCAACCTCAAAACCGCAAACAGGAGGGCCAGCCGACCCGGGCTTTATAGGTTGCAGCTCCAGCCCTGCCATATTTGCCAACATAGGATAGCCAGACTCCGTCTGCCACCAATGATCAATGACAGGAACCTGCAGCATTTTTTCACACCAGTTCAGGGTATTGATATCTGTGCGTTCTCCGGCAAGGAAAAGGTATTTCAGGCAAGAAGTATCGTATTGTTCTTTAAGCTTTCCCTGGGCATCTTCTTTCTTGATCGCCCTAAATGCTGTTGGTGCTGTAAAAAACACTTTAACCTGGTATTCTTCAATTACTCTCCAAAAAGTACCCGCATCTGGCGTTTTTATAGGCTTGCCTTCAAATAAAACAGTGGTGCAGCCATAGACTAAAGGAGCGTAAACAATATAAGAGTGGCCTACAACCCAGCCCACATCCGAAGCGGCCCAGTAGGTATCTCCAGGAACTACACCATAAACATTTTTCATACTGTAATGCAGCGCTACAGCATGGCCTCCGTTATCACGAACAATCCCCTTTGGTTGGCCTGTGGTACCAGAGGTATAGAGAATGTACAACGGGTCTGTTGCATCAACCGGGGTGTAAGTAGCCGGTTCTGCTTGTGCAAGTAACGTTTCCCAATCAAAGTCTCGGCCTTCCTGAAGCGCTGCTTTTACAAAATCCCGCTGGTATACGATGCAAGCCTGTGGCTGAAAAGTAGCTTCGCGCAATGCTTTATCTATGATAGGCTTGTAAGGAACAATGCGTTCAATCTCTTTACCTCCGCTAGCCACGAGAATCAGCTTGGGTTTAGCATCATCAATACGAATCGCTAATTCATGGGCTGCAAAACCGCCAAACACTACAGAATGCACAGCCCCTAAACGAGCACAAGCCAGCATAGCAAAGACCACCTGCGGAATCATTGGCATATAAATAATCACTCGGTCGCCTTTCTCAACACCTTGTGCTTTGAGTACACCGGCAAAACGAGCGGTCTCGTCCAATAACTCCTGGTAAGTGTATTGCTCCTTCGTATTAGTCACAGGAGAGTCGTAGATCAGTGCAGTTTGCTCTGCCCGGCCATTGGCCACATGATAGTCCAGGGCCAAGTAAGAGGTATTCATCTTCCCTCCTTTATACCAACGATAAAGTTCATCTTCATCTTGGCTAAGGATATTTTCAGGGAAAGAGAACCAGTCAAGGGCTTTTGCCTGTTCCGTCCAATATGTAATCGGATCCGTAAGGCTGTTTTGGTATTCTTTTTGGTAGGTCATGACAGGGCAGTTAATAAACTAAACAATAAGATTCTTTGCCGGGTAACAATCGGCAACATGACCCAAAATACAAAATACATCTAAATATCTATATATTTTGATTGATTTTATTAACATACCTTACCCACTCTTGCTCCTGACAAAAGACAACTGGGCTCCATAAAGGCAATTTGCTTACCTAACCGGAGGCTGCATTAATAAACCACAACTCTTTCTACGATCTCAGTTGTCCCATTAGAAATATTAAAAATATAAACCCCAGCAGGTAGTATGCTAAAATCTAAATATTCAGAATGACTTTCCATCACAGTACGGTGGATAAGCCTTCCTGATAACGCATGAACTGACAATTCAAACGGGCCTTCCAATTGATCACTAAGCCGTATTCCCAACCAATCATCTGTTGGGTTCGGAAAGAAAAGATTCTCATCTTGTTGCCCAAAATCTTCAGGTAATCCGTCAATCCATTCTGCTAATTTTTCCACATATACTTCATCTACTAAATTACGAGCAATCGGTGGCATGCGATTCTCATTGATGCTAGCATCCCGCAACCAAAACTCGGATTCAGCATGATAACCAGGTTTTACGATAAGGCGATTCGGATTAGATGCATTACTTGTAGTTGGAAAATTAACAAAGTTTTTCAGCACCAAAGGGGTATTAAAACGTAGATCCATATTCACCGTAGGCAAGTTGCCAGGCACATGACAAGAAGCACAATTGGCATCTAAATAAGACATGATTCTAAGTTCTAAATCAGCGAATTCATCATCTATTGGGTAAGAGCGCTTGTATTGGTTTGCTTCCCCTATATCCTGTCTGAATACGCCCAAGTCGTTGAGGTAAGTCAGTTGATTCATTTCGCTCCCCAAATGAGGGTAAGACATCGTACCATTTAATTGATGTGTTTTCACCCCCAAAACGTAGTTAGCATTAGAATTGTGGCAAGTAAGACATTGTTCACGGCTAGGAAAGTCCCAGTTTTGAGTATACGCAAATTGTCCATTTTCATCCGTGATATCAAAACTCTTGGAAGAGCCACCACCTTGCAAAAAAGCTTCTGTTCCTTCTTGATTCCAGCGATAAGTGAGACCATAGCGTTTTGTTTCTCCGATAATAAAAAAACGTGTTTCTAAGCGAGCGGTAGGGCTATTGGCACCTTCGCTCAACGGAAGCTCAAAATGCTTAATAAATACGGTTCCTTCTGGAAAATTCCAATCTCCTTCTTTCCGGAAATTGATCTGCTCATCCGCGGTATCATAAGTTCCATCATTTGGAATGGCAATCCAACGCTTTTTCTCTGCCCGATCCGACCACAAAGGAGCATTTGTCTCATAAGGTATAATGCCTGGTATCGGAGTCAGTGTTTCCAGATCAGCAAAAACACCTAAATCAGAAAGTTTAGCAGGAGGATCAGGAACATCTACAGTACGCTTCAAGCGAAAAATCTTACCAGGAATCGATTCCATTCTACTGCCAATAACTGCAATTAGTATATCGCCATTTGGTTGAGGAAATACACCTGTTATACCTGCCCCTTGGGGAATATCTACAGGTTGAGCGCCCAGATCACTAATGAGTGTTTCAATCTCCGGCTCCACCTGCTCACTGGTTGTACTTAGTGCCATCAAAAGGTTACTGGTAAAATCAGCAAAAATGTATTTCCCATTCAATTCAGGAAATTGTACACCCTGATAAACTTCCCCACCTATTACACAAGCGCCATAGGTTCTATCGTACGCCAGGTAAGGTGGTTTTTCATTACCAATATAATCCTCCTCAGCTGGCCTTGTAAAGTCTTCGCTTACAAAAGTCCCCTCCAAGTAAGGCCACTGCAGATTATCACCTTTGCGCACTTGGGTAATTTCTTCCATTGCTCCCCCTCCGACATCAGCTACCCATATTACATCGGCCTCAGGGTCATACGACATGCCGTAAGGACTCCGAATACCCGTAGCGTAGTATTCCTCCAAAAGATCACCCTCTGGGCTAAGCCATGGGTTATCATTCGGAATCATGTAGCCTTGAGTAAAAGTCTCAGGCCAATCTGCTGGTGGGTTTTCATTTACCTTCGGTTGGCGGATAATGGGATGGCTGCGAGTAGGGTCGTTGTCAACATCTATTCGAAGAATCCCGCTAAACAAGCCACCATCTAGCCGCTGTGTGGAAGAAGCACGGTGCTCAAACTCCCCTTCATCACCAATGGATAAATACAGCATTCCATCAGGGCCAAAAAACATCGCGCCACCATTATGCCAAGTACTTTGGTCATATTGTTGAATAAGAACCTCTTCGGTATCGGCATCGAATGTCTCTGTAGTAGCATTCCAGGTGAACTTTGACAAACGGTTATAGCCAATTTCATCCCATTGATCAGGATCAGGCTTGGTACGATAATAAACAAAAACAAGTTGTTTATCAGGTGCAGCAGGGTTTCCGAATTCCGGATGCAATACCATCCCTACCGTTCCTCCATCTCCCAATTTAAAAGAACGATCTGTAATATCCAGTACCTTTTCTGAAAACTGATCTTCCAGATTAACCCGCCAAATTTCACCTTTCTTACCCAAAATTAAAATATCATCCGTGCCAAGGAAAGGGAGAATCCGAACTGGGCCATAAAAAGTCTGTCCAGGTAGTGGATCTTCTAATTCCCACGCGCCACCAGCACCTGGCGTCGTATTAGGAAAAATACCATTGAGATAAGCTTGGATTGGTCCTGGTGGGGGTGGTGCAGAAGTGTTTAGTGCAAGCGAAAAGGCAGCAATAACAACTACTCCTAATATTGAGCGAGAGAAATGCGACATAACAACTTTTTTATTCAGGTCTTATATACAAAGATAGCCCAAGTCAATAAAGTCTGAATATTTATCCGCTAATAATGCGGAATAACCGACAAAGTATTTTTATTTTTTATACGAAATAACTCGGGCTTGTACGATGTACCCGCCCCTCTGCACCGATGACCACCAAGTACACCGCCGATCAAGTACAGCACCAAATATATAGCCGAGTGGAATACGGCTCCGGGCGGGTATAGTCGCACAAGCTAAGTTCGCCGCACTAATTATACTCAGTTTGATTTCCTCTATTCCACAGATTAGTTAGAAATGACTAATCCTTTTGGCTTCGATAAAACGTCCATTCTGATAGAATGAGACAATTAATACTCCGGAGGGAAATTGTCCAAGATCAAGTACTGCTTTTTTTCCTCTTAATTCGTCGAATAAATATTCTTTACCAGTCAAGTCAGTTATCGAGACCTCTATTTGCTCAAATAAACTTACACCTTGCCACTTGATAGTAAGCAATTCAGAGACTGGATTGGGGTAACAAGCAATATCAAAATCACTAGAAACTGATACAGAAGTATTAGTCTCAATATCTGCATGCTCATAGCCGAATAAAAAACAATAAACATGACACTCTGGTACGACTCCATATAATTGACTCCCCAATCCTTCATAAAAGCTAAAATGAGGATTATCTAATTGGAAGTACTTATACTCCTGGCCGTCAAACCAAGGCTTCATATATACTGAATCAACATATAGCGCAATCCCCCAATCTGGAACCCATATTGAGTCTCCCACTGATAGACTGTAATCTGCAATCAATACTTCCTCTGTGTAATACGGGCTATCTTCTAAAGAAGATCGATAATATACTCGCTTTTCTCCGATATCTTCCCTAACATATCCTAATTCTGGTGCACAATCATCTTCTAGCGCTCCTATTGAAATTAGCCTATAGCTTAAATTATCTATCATAATAGAATCACTAAGAAGCCTCACATCAAAATACCTATAAGCTCCCATTCCTTGTCCTCTACCAATTGTCCAAACTGCATCATCTCGCAAAGTCGGAATATAGTCCTGCGACTTTATGATTAGCCCTGAAAGTAGGATTATAACGGTAGCTATAAATTTAAATCCGTAATTACCTTCTTTTATAAAGTGCAGAAGAGTACGCATTGCTATTTCTATTTGATCAATAAATCATATATCTTAAAATACTCCATTAATGGCTAGCAGAAGAAAGTATCTACAGTATTGTAATGTCTTTGACAATCTTTATTCTCTATGATTGTCGGCTAACTCCCCTGTGATGAATGTCCTTTAATCACCCTCCCTCGTTTTATCTTTTTCTACTTACCATCAATGTTTAATGACCTGTTTCGTGGTAATTTTTTTCATGCGGCCATCGAATATAGAGAGATAGTAGCTTCCTGCCGGCAATCTCGATAAATCCAACGAAGCTCCAGCCGAGGAGAATATTACATCTTGGTGCATCAAGAGTTGCCCGAGTTGATTGTGTATCAGGCAGAAACACAGGCCTTCTTTTTCTACATCCAGAACAATATTGATTATTCCACTACTGGGATTGGGATAAATGTAGGCATCTGAAAGCTGTTCATCATAGCACTCCAGAAAAGGCTCTATGCCAAAATAGTCAACCATTTGCGTTTGCATCTCACAAGCTCGCAAAAAGACAAACCGACTAATGTGTATAGAAATATTGTTCCGCCAAACAGCAGTTGACTGCCAATTTTACCATCGGCCCAAATGCTCCTCCATTTCTCCGTTGTATTCAGCGGTCATTTGCAGCACCAGAGGGTATAATTTTTCAGGACTGAATGTTTCCGTCAACAAATATTTTGCTCGACTGATGAACTGTTCTTTAAAGGTTTCATTTTTCATCAAGGTCCTGACCAAGGCATTCGACCAGCTATCTTCTCCGCCAGCACTTTCACCCCCTACTATCTTCGCTAGTAAGGTATCATCAATTTCGCGGGCCCCCATTGCTCCATCAAGATCATAGAATAACCATCGGAATTTATTGTCGTAGGTATCAGAGCGCCACATTTTTGAATTATTTCCGGGCCAATCGCGATTATTAAAAAAAATCTGCGTGAAGAAATAGTCGATAAGATGATCTATATCAAACCGATCTTTGATATAGTCATAAACATCAGGGTCTGTAATGTCATTTTGCACGAGATATTGATCCCTTAAGTATCTAAATTCCGTATCGGGCTCTCCTTCAACAACTTCTCCATAGGCACTGTATACGTTAATATCATCTTCATCTAACCCATAATCATCAGCAATTTTATGCTGGTCAAAGTGCTCTCTTAATTCGTGTATGCCCCAGTATTCTCCATTAATAAAAACGATAACAGGTTGATACTCTTGTATATCAAGATTCAAATCCCGAGCTGCCTGATGAGCAAAGGCATCTGCTAAAATGGTATTGGTCCATGCCCCCATTGTGGTGCGAAGCAACAACCGCTTATAGCTCGTTTGTTCTTTATTGCTAAAGAAAGGGTAGGTAATCCAGTCTCTTTTCCCCATAGCTTGAACGGGCGTATATGCGCATTGTCTTTTGGGCTGCACCTCTCGTCTTTCCGCCATGAATTCTTAGTCCTATTGTTTGGTTAACGACTGCTTCATCTGCATCGAAATATTCAAAATCTGATCTTCTTTCCCATTCTGAACCCGTATTAAAATAATTACCTGACCATACCAAGTTGTCAGTTTCCAACGCGGCTCCAGGTACATAAATCCCTCTTTCGAAAGAAAAAAGACTGTCAGTGGGACAAGAAATCGAAACCACGGGAAAATCATACATTGCCCTACCTTCCGGAAAAACGAAATAAGTACGAGTAGCTATCCGGCTGATCCTTTACCCTGCCAAGAAGGCCGCTGCTCTGATGACCCTTCCTTTTGCTACCTTTTCTTGTAGCGGAGTCCATGCCGGATAGTAATTTTCACCATCCCTGTCTACGAAATTTGGTGTGCAAGGAATATTGGTTAACAAATTTTCTTCCGTTGATCTATTATCGACTAAGACGCTACTGGTAAACAGAGCATCAGTACTTCCCGGTTCATCCCCCGTAAGGGTATATCGAATTTCCACGTCCCCCAAAGCGGGTTCGTCAAAATTTAGCAATAGCTCAATCACATCTTCATAAAATCCTGCCTCGTGTGAAAAACCTACCTCCAAGTCTAGCAAATTGGGGCCACCAGGACTAGCCGTAGACGTACTTAAGAAAATGAGATCTTCACCAGAGAAAGCAGCAAAGGCAACATCTTCCTCTAAATCAACAGGGAGGATAGCTTGGTAAAAAAACTGCAGTAATAACCACACCAAAGATTGGACGAGAGAACTGTGACATAACAACTTTTTTTATTCAGAGTCTTATATCTAAAGATAGCCCAAGTCAATAAAGTCAAAATATTTATCCGCCAACAATGCGGAATAACCGACAAAGAATTTTTACTTTTCATGAAATAAGTTTTCTGCCATGAACGTCATTCCGGACCGCGTCTACCGTTTCCTCCAAGCCTATCCTCCCTTCTCTATGTTGGATAAAACGATGCTTGAAAAAATCGCAGGAGATACTGTTATCAAGTACCTCCAAGCTGGAGAATTTGTTTTCACGGAAGGCGAATCTCCACAGGAGTATATCTATGTAGTGAGGGAGGGAGCAATAGAGTTACTAAAAAAGGACGAAAATTTACTCGTAGAGGTCTGCGACGAGGGAGACTTATTTGGGCTGCGACCACTACTTGCCAAGCAACCCTATGTGCTATCAGCAAAAGCTGCCGAAGAATGTCTACTCTATGCCATAAAAGTAGATGACCTGCAAGAACTGATTGAAACACAGCCAAAAGTAGGCTATTACCTCGCTCAGAACTTTGCCTTTGGCATTAGCGATAAATACAGCAAGCTATTTAAAGGAAAGCTATTTTTAGACAAGGACCCTGCCCTATTACTTCAGACCTCATTATTTGAAATACAATCTGTAAATCATAGCAAATCTCCCGTATGCTGTGCACCTACTGCTACCATTCAGGAAGCCGCCAGGATTATGCAACAAAAACATGTGGGGTCGATTCTTATCACCAATGAAAATTCACACCCTGTTGGTATTGTAACGGATCGCGATCTCAGAAACCGAGTAGTCACCGGAGAGGTAAGTCGACGTCAGCCCGTTTCAGATATTATGACCCATCCCGTGGTAACGATTCAACCTGATTGCAGTGTAGCTGAGGTACAGATCGCCATGATGAAAAACGGCATACACCACTTGTGCATTACCCAGGATGGAACACCACACACCCCAGTAACCGGCATTCTTTCGGAACACGACCTCCTTGTTTTACAGGGGAATAACCCAGCTATCCTCATCCGAGAGATGAAAAGAAGTTCTTCGGCAGAGAAACTGGCTGTAATCCGCACTAAGGCAGAAGGCTTGCTACAGCAATACTTGGAAAGAGAAGTTGCCATGGACTTCATAGCAACGGTCATGACTGAAATTAATGATGCTCTAATTGTTAGAGTTATCGAAATAGCGTTGGAAGAACTGGAAGTTCCCTTACCTGACCTTAGATGGTCGTGGCTAGGCTTGGGTAGCGAAGGCCGTGGCGAACAGTTGTTACGTACCGACCAGGACAATGCGTTCGTTTTTGAGAATGTCCCCGAGACCGAATTGGAAAACACCAGAAGTCAGTTTTTGGCTTTCGCCCAAAAGGTCACTTATCATCTCAACACTTGTGGCTTTGTGTATTGCCCTGGTGAGATGATGGCCAGCAACCCTAAGTGGTGTTTATCCCTACAAGAATGGAAAAACCAATTCTCGGATTGGATACTTACGCCAACGAATCAAAATATTATGCATTGTAATATTTTCTTCGATTTCAGGTCATTATATGGAGAAGAAGAATTTTCCAATCAACTTGGGGAGCATATTTTTGACACCATTGACCAAAAGGGAATTTTCCTTTCTTTGCTGGCCAAAAATGCACTCCAAAACCCGCCGCCGCTTACCTTCTTTCGCAATTTCATGGTAGAGAAAAACGGGGAGCACAAGGATGCTTTTAATATAAAATCTCGTGCAATGATGCCACTTACCGATGCGGCAAGGCTCCTCATCCTTGGTCATCAAGTTACAGGTGTCAACAATACCTTTAAAAGGTTTGAAAAACTTGCCGAACTAGAGCCTAAACACAGTGAGCTTTTTGAACAAGCCGCCGATGCTTACGAAATCCTTATCCGCTACCGGGCATTGCAAGGACTCAAGAATAACAATTCAGGCAAATTTCTTCTGATGGAGGAGATGACAAAAATGCAAAGGCTCAATTTACGCAACACCTTCCGCCCTATAAATGATTTACAAGACATTATTAAAGTCCGATACCAAGTGAGCTTCTTTGGTTAATCACAGTTAAAAATGAGTTGGATCAAAAAAATATTTCGGGTCAAACCCAAATACCCTGCTACCAGCTACTGGCAGGAGTATGCCCATCTTTTTGATCAACCAGTCCCACAGAAGTCACTTTTCAGAGCAAAACGAATGGTGGTTTTAGATACGGAAACCACAGGTTTAGACCCCACTACGGACAAGCTGCTCTCTATTGGTGCCATTGCAGTAAGGGATCAGCAAATATTTATTGGTGACCGTTTTGAGGCTTTCTTTTCTGCTGGTGATCTTTATAAAAAACAAGAAAGAGAAAGTGTGCCTGTACATGGCATTCTGCAAAAGCACTCTGCACACCTTCCTGACAATCAACAGGTTCTTATTGATCTTTTAGCTTACCTGCAAGATAGTATCATTGTTGGCCACCACATTGCTTTCGATTTCACCATGCTAAACAATGCCTTCTTGCTACAACTAGGTGGACCATTGCAAAATCAAGTTTTAGATACCGCTCATCTAGCCAAGCGACTCTCCTCTCCTTTGCAAGGTCAATTATCACCACTGCAAGCGGGGCAATATAGCCTCGATGAATTGTGTAAAACATACCACATTCCTGTCGAAGGGCGACACACTGCCAGTGGAGACGCATTTCTCACCTCACTTTTGCTCTTAAAGCTATTAGGGCGATTAGAGAAACGAGGTGTTAAAACACTAAAAGACCTGCTGCGATAGTTTAAGAGTTTGTTAGTTTTGCAACTCAATAATCTTTTTTGCACTATGAAGTTATTCCAACTTTCCCTACTATTTATTTTTGCATTAATGGTGGCAGCCCCTGTATCGGAGGCAGCAGTATTGCACCCCAAGCCAGCTGAAAAAACAGAAGTTGCAGATCAGCAAATGGGCAAAAAAGAACAACGTCAATTGCGTAGAGAGCAACGGCGTAGTTTCCGCAAAGCAGTACGGGCACAGTTTCGTGACCTGCGAAAAAACAGCAGTTCCTCAGACGTAGAGCTCATCCTCCTCGTTATTATTGCGCTGTTTATTCCGCCACTAGCCATGTTCCTTTTTGATGGTACAGCCAGCTCTAGGTTCTGGATTTCTTTGGTATTAATGCTACTAGCAATTCCATTATGGGGAACGCTCGGAGCACTAGCACTAACAGCAAGTGTGGTCTATACCCTCTACATTATTCTGAGTGAATCCCTCTGACAAGGTATTCCCAATCACTATCTGCTAGTCTTAGTAAGTTAGCAGATAGTGATTCTCTTCTCCCGGCTTTAATTCTTTCTGTACTACCTTAGCTGGACCTTAGTTATTTTATCAAAGAAGTTGCATATATAGAGAACTATATAGATATTTTTACGTTAGAAATAAAAATCCTTAAGCAATACTCCAGCGAGTAAAAGCATGAAAACACCAAATCAAACAGAATCATTGCGCGAATCTAGCGAAGTGCTACGCGCTATTGCCCATCCCATCCGATTGGCTGTTATTGAGTTATTGCACAAAGAAGGAAAACTCTCCGTTACCGAAATCTACCAGGATTTAAACATTGAACAAGCTGTCGCTTCTCACCATCTCCGCATCCTGAAAAACAAGAATGTTGTCGACCTTGATCGCGTCGGTAAAACCTCTCTTTATTATCTGGCCAACCCTTCCTTTTACGATATTGTCCGAGTATTGAATGAAGTGGGCTAACGATTGATGTGGCCCTAACCTTCCTCCATCATTGTAGACTATAATGATTATTCTTATCTACCTCTAGAGTGTCTAGCCAACTGTGGCTAATTAAGATCGTCGAAATGTAGCTACTTGATAACCCGCAATCAAAGACCTCTGCACCTTAGAAGTCTACAAGGCTACCCCTAGCAACACTCACTCATTGAATAAAATTATATAGTCCGCTGTAGCCAATAACAGAATATTATCTGCCTTTTGCTGCGTAATGTAAAAAATAATAAGGTTTTTATTTGCACACATCTATATATCTATATACTTTAGCAATCAGATACGACACTAATTATCACAACAACCTTCCTTTTCAACTATTTAGCTATGAAGAAAAGAATACTATTCATTACTATGCTAATTTGCCTGCTGGGGTTCTCTCCAGACTGGCTAACAGCACAGGAAGCCGCAGAGGTTGACCACTCCTACAAGCCTCTAAAGCTTAACCTTAATGAGGATGGCTCCAAGTATGTTCGCTTTATTATTTGGCACCAGCAGTGGCTTTCTACCAGTAACCTTACCAAACCTGACAATGGCGATGCGGCAAAACTGCAATTAAGTTCTAGTATTCGCCGTTCGCGGATGTTAGCGTTTGCGCAAGTTTCCCCTCGCTTTTTAATTCTCACCCACTTTGGTCTTAATGGATTGAGCTCAGGCAACCTAACTTCCTTAGGAGGTAATGGTGATGCTCCTCAACTCTTTCTGCATGACGCTTGGGTAGAATTTATGGTTAATAAAAACCTCTATATCGGTAGTGGGCTTCACTACTGGAAAGGGATGACCCGCTTGGCTAACCAGAGTACCCTCAACTTCATGACGATGGATCAAAGTCGTCCTTTCGTACACTGGCATTCCTTGGGGATTACCGACCAATTTGCTCGCCATTTAGGCATGTACGCCAAAGGAAGTATCGACAAATTTGATTACCGCTTGGCTGTCAACAACCCTGGCCGCAACGGAATCAGTGGCAACTACAACGGGCAAGCAAATCCTGCACTGACTTATTCTGGTGTCAACAACCTCGATAAAGATGGCGACCCTACTGGCAACACGGTCATTGAAGGCTATTTCCGCTATCAAATCAAGGATACAGAATCAACGAAACTTCCTTATGCTGTAGGCACCTACCTTGGTAAGAAGGATGTATTGGCTATTGGTGCGGGCTTCTATGCTCACCCCAACGGCGTGTACAACAACAATACGGGAGAACACGTAAACGTGACTCACTTTGCCGCAGACATTTTCCTGGACAAGCCTCTTAACGGCGGTGGATGCCTTAATGCTTACGCTTCCTTCATGAGCTTTAACTATGGGGAAGATTACGTTGCTCGCTGGGCTGGTACAGGCGCTGTGCTATATGGCCACGTGGGCGTACTGGTTCCAGGTAGCAAAGTGATGCCTTATGTCGCTTTCCAATCAGGCAACTACGAAGGTTTACCTGATCCTACGAATGCACTAGACATTGGTCTCAACTACTTTATCAATGGCCACAACGCAAAACTCACCCTGGAATACCACCACATCGGTAATGACCCTCGGGAAGGTGGTGCCCTTGATGTTAATCAAA
Source organism: Lewinella sp. (assembly GCF_050633125.1). NCBI lineage: Bacteria > Pseudomonadati > Bacteroidota > Saprospiria > Saprospirales > Lewinellaceae > Lewinella > Lewinella sp. Next base: position 10,097 of record NZ_JBOEFX010000132.1, on the reverse strand, counting down.
TTCGCATGCAGGCCCATGTTTTTCTTTAGCAGCAATGCTTTAAAGGAATTGGTCTTATTCTTATACTCAAAAATAACTTTCCATGTCTGAAAAGAACCTCCAACAGTATTGGCGTGACAATCTCCGCTATCTGGCGATACTTCTTTCTATCTGGTTTTTGGTCTCCTATGTGTTCGGCATTTTTATGGTCGACACCCTCAATAACATCAGTATAGGAGGTGCCAAACTCGGGTTTTGGTTTGCCCAACAGGGTGCTATCTACGTCTTTGTTGTACTCATTTTCGTCTACGTAAACTGGATGAATAAACTGGATAAAAAGTACGATGTCGACGAGGAGTAAAGATCCCTTGTATTGCACAAAAAACAATTCAAAAAACAAGCTTTAAAATAATAAAACTATGGATGTTCAAACTTGGACACTGATCATCGTAGGCCTGACCTTTGCCCTCTATATAGGGATTGCCATTTGGGCGAGAGCTGGTTCTACTAAAGAATTTTACGTCGCTGGCGGTGGCGTTCACCCTGTAGCCAATGGTATGGCTACCGCTGCCGACTGGATGTCTGCTGCTTCTTTTATCTCCATGGCAGGGCTTATTTCCTTTATGGGGTATGATGGTGCCGTTTATCTCTTGGGTTGGACTGGGGGATACGTTCTCCTGGCCTTACTCTTGGCCCCCTATCTGCGAAAATTCGGAAAGTTCACGGTCCCCGATTTTATTGGAGACCGCTACTATTCCAATACCGCACGAACGGTGGCAGTAATATGTGCATTGATTGTTTCCTTTACCTACGTAGCCGGCCAGATGCGCGGTGTGGGTGTTGTATTTTCTCGCTTCCTTGAGGTGGATATTAATAATGGTGTTTATATAGGAATGGCCATTGTTTTCTTCTACGCTGTACTTGGGGGTATGAAAGGTATCACCTATACGCAAGTAGCACAATATTGTGTTTTGATTTTTGCCTACATGGTACCGGCAATCTTCATTTCTTTAGCAATGACCGGTAACGCTATCCCTCAGCTTGGACTCATAGGTGACGTCACTGACGGCACTGGCATGGCATTACTTGACAAACTAGATGTACTTCATCGAGAACTGGGTTTTGCTGAATATACCTCCGGAACTAAATCGATGACAGATGTATTCGCTATCACCTTTGCCTTGATGGTGGGTACTGCAGGTTTACCCCACGTTATCGTTCGTTTCTTCACGGTACCACGCGTAAAGGATGCACGTTCTTCTGCTGGTTATGCACTCTTGTTTATTGCTATCCTTTACACTACTGCTCCTGCTATTGCAGCTTTTGCACGTGTTAATTTGATCAATACCGTAAGCAACCAGGAGTACAAGGAAATGCCAGAATGGTTCAGCAAGTGGGAACAAACTGGTCTAATTAAATTCGACGATAAAAATGCAGATGGACGCATTCAATACTTGGCTGCCGCTGACGCGAATGAATTAACTATTGACCGCGATATCATGGTATTGGCCAATCCAGAAATTGCCAACTTGCCAGCTTGGGTCATTGCCTTAGTTGCTGCAGGTGGCTTGGCTGCCGCCTTATCGACGGCCGCCGGTTTACTACTCGTTATTTCTACTTCTATTTCTCGAGATTTGATCAAAATGCAGATCAAACCGGATATCAGTGAAAAATGGGAATTACGCTGGGCCAGAATTGGTGCGTTTGCTGCTGTACTCGTTGCTGGATATTTCGGTATTAATCCCCCGGGATTTGTGGCGGCGGTCGTCGCACTGGCCTTTGGGCTTGCTGCTGCCTCCTTCTTCCCAGCCATTATCCTTGGAATTTTTGACAAGCGGATGAATATGCAGGGTGCCGTTGCAGGTATGATTGTTGGTATCAGCATCATGTTGTGGTACATGCTCAAATTCAAATTTGGCATCTTTGATGGCGGAAAAGAAGCCGTTGCAGGCCTAAAAGATGGTTGGTGGTTCGGAATTTCTCCTGAAGGGTTCGGTACCATTGCAATGGTCTTTAACTTGGTTGTTTCTCTGGTTGTTTCCAGAATGACACCTCCTCCACCAGAAAATGTTCAGCAAATTGTCGAAGACATTCGTGTCCCTCGTGGCGCTGGTGCTGCTCACGATCATTAAAATTTGTAAAAAGAATGGAAGCCTGGAGGTATCGTTTTGTTTTGCTGGATATCCTCCCTTAGTTAATATCCTCCGGGCTTCCCCTTAAACACTTTTATTATGGCTAAGTTTTCTTTAGGCCCACGACTTTCAGACTGGTTCATTGCCGTTTACCTTACGATTACACTGGCATTGCGCTTCATCCTCGAGCCTCAACTTCAAGGGTATTATTTAGTATCGCTTGCACTGGGTGCTTTTGCACTCCTTTTCCTATGGGCACTGGTCAAGAGTAAGGTATTACAACCATCTTATTTTGGCTTTTTCCCGCAGAAAACAGAAGAGAATTAGTAAAAGTGTTATAATTTAAGAGCCGATTCAGTAACATGCTGGGTCGGCTCTTTTTACGCAAAAATATACCCCGACAACTTGATTTAGTAAGGGGTAGAGAAATTCAAAACTAATCTTTTGTCTGAAAAATCTTCCAAACTCGTCTTCGTCAGTATCCTGGCTGCTATTTGCTTCAATTTCCCTTTTTTAGGGTTATTGGGAAAAATGCGGTTAATAATGGGCATCCCTCAGCTTTATTTAATGCTTTTTGTAATTTGGTTACTTATCATTATTGCTACCTATTTTACCTTAAGAGGCGTAAAAAAATAGATTGCCATTCTTTGGAAACACAAATCCACTGATAAGTGACTGAAAACATGGAAGTAACGTTCAGTGAACGTTGTGTTTCTTAAGACAAAGAATGGCCTTTTATTTTAGCCCAATTACTTATGTTCTTCCGATAAATAATCGCTACCCTTGTCCAAAGTTCTGATCATATCGATTACGCTAATTTATCTGGCCTTACTCTTCGGAGTGGCTTACTACGTGGATCGGAAGGGAGGGAAACAAAAAAGCTGGACAAACTCTCCATTCATTTATGCCCTCTCCTTGGCGGTCTATTGTACAGCATGGACGTTTTTTGGCAGCGTAGGACGTTCCGCCAGTTCTGGCGCCGGTTTTTTACCCATTTATTTAGGGCCAACCATTTTAGCCCCCATCTGGATACTTGTCTTAAGGAAGATTGTAATCATTTGTAAAAAACAACGGATTACATCCATTGCAGATTTTATTTCCAGTAGATATGGTAAGAGTGCATTTTTAGGGATTTTAGCAGTTGTCATTGCCGTTTTTGGCGTAATTCCTTACATCTCTATCCAACTCAAGGCCATATCTTCCAGTTTAGACCTGCTAATGAGTGCCGACCCATTGCTCCTCAATGCCCATGCTCACCTGCCATTTTACGAAGACTCTGCTTTTTACGTAACGATACTACTTGCTCTTTTCGCGATCCTTTTTGGCACGCGACACCTCGACCCCAATGAACGTCACGCTGGCTTGGTGGCAGCAGTAGCTTTCGAGTCTATTTTCAAGTTGTTGGCTTTCCTGGCAGTGGGTCTCTTTGTGGTATACGGCTTATTCGATGGGTTCGGAGATTTATTCGCCCAAGCTATTGAGCGAGAAGACATTGCTCAACTCTTTACTTTTGAAGAAGGTATGGATGGTACGCAATGGTTTTGGCTTACGCTCGTATCCATGTTTGCCTTTTTGCTTTTGCCCCGCCAATTCCATGTTGCCGTTGTTGAAAATGACAATCCAAATAATATTCAAACCGCAAGTTGGTTGGTGCCTTTATACCTCCTTCTTATCAATCTTTTTGTAATCCCCATTGCCATTGCTGGCAATCTGCTATTGCAAGAACAAGGTATTGAGCCCGACACCTATGTACTTACGCTCCCGCTGCTGGCTGATCAGGAAGGCTTGGCTTTTCTCGCAGCGTTGGGAGGGTTTTCTGCCGCAACGAGCATGGTAATTGTTGCTACAGTGGCGCTAAGTATTATGATCAGCAACAACCTCCTTTTACCATTGGTCATCAATGCAGAACTAGTAGACGAAACCAAAGCAGAACTCCCCGGGCGCCTGTTAGGAATACGACGGGTAAGTATCATTTGTGTGCTGCTGCTTTCCTACAGTTATTTTAAATTTGTTGGAGAAAGTTACTCCCTGGTATCCATTGGCTTAATTTCTTTTTTAGCTGTCGCCCAATTTGCCCCTCCCGTGATTGCAGGCCTTTACTGGAAAAAAGCAAATCGCAAGGGAGCAATTGCAGGCTTGATTATTGGCTTTTTAATCTGGGCATTTACGCTTCCTTTTCCTACCCTCATTGAAGCGGGGCTATTCTCAACCGACATCCTTGAATATGGCATTGGTGGCATTCATGGCCTGAAACCTCAGTCGCTTTTAGGCCTCGATCACCTCGATCAATTCTCTCATGCTGCCTTTTGGAGTTTAGGTCTCAACACACTGGCTTTGGTCGGTATTTCCCTTTATTCAAAAGCCAATGCTACAGAGATTCAACAAGCAGATCTATTTGTCAATATTTACAAATACCAAGAACAACAAGAAGACTATTCAGTCATTCAGCGTCAAGCCAGTATTGATGATATTAAAATGGTATTGACCCGGTTTTTAGGAATCCAAAGAGCACGAACACTGCTAAAGAAATTTGAAAGTAACCGAAAACTGGAACTCAACAAGCTGGAAACAGCTCCCACAGAGCTTATCAATTTTACGGAAACACAGCTAACAGGTGCACTTGGAGCAGCCTCTTCCAAACTAATTCTGGCTTCCATCGCCAAGACAGATGCCATCAGCCTTGAAGAAATGCTTACCGCGCTTGAGCAAACCCAGGAAATCTTGCAATACAGTAAAGCACTGGAAAAGAAAGGGCAAGAATTAGAAAAGCTTACAAAAGAACTGCGCCGCGCGAATCATCAACTTCAGGAACTTGACCAAATGAAGGCAGAATTCATTTCAACGGTTACCCATGAATTAAGGACGCCTATCACCTCTATTAAAGCCTTTGCAAAAATTCTCGCTGAAAATCCCGATTTATCAAACGATAGAAAAAACGAGTTTCTCAATGTCTTGGTTAGTGAAAGCGAACGCATAGCAAGACTTATTAACCAAGTATTGGATTTAGAAAAAATCCAGGCTACCGACCAAGAACTTAGCTTTGAAACCATAGATTTTATACAACTCTTGGAACACACCGCTACTACCTTTTCTCAACAAGTATCAGAGAAGGGGATCGACTATCGTTTCGTCAGCGAAATCAAAGAAATAATCATTATGGGCAACAAGGATCGTTTGACCCAGGTATTGGTCAACCTCTGGTCAAATGCCCTAAAATTTGCTGATCCCCAAGAGGGGCAAATACAATTAGAGCTGCAAGAGGTAAATAAAACCTGGGAGCTTGTTTTTAGAAACAATGGCAAGGCTATTCCTCCTGAGAAGCAGGATACTATTTTTGATAAATTCACTCAGGTACAAGACCGTAACTTGGGGAAACCACAAGGTAGCGGACTTGGCCTCTATATTTGTCGGCACATACTTGAGCAGCACCAAGGGTCGATTAACCTTGTTTTTCACCCCGGATGGGCAACCTCTTTCCTCGTTCGCTTGCCCAAGCTAAAGGACTAATCGCCAGGAATACTTATTTCCGATTTATCTTTTTTGTTTCCAAGATTTGGCGAAATTTATTTTCCTTTTTATTACATTTGCCTATATCTATAGCTTAAATCGCTATTCAACAATCGCTCATTATTATGAAAAGAAATGGTACGATTCTTCTCGTTGATGACGAGCCTAATATTCTCCTTGCACTAGAGTTTTTAATCCAACAGAAAGGCTTTAACGTTGTCAAAGCTTCTGATGGGTCAAAAGGTATCCAGCAAGCACGTAAACATCAACCAGACATTGTAATCCTCGATGTTATGATGCCCGGCCTTGATGGGTTTTCTGTAGCCAAAGCCATTCGCAACGACGAAAATCTTAACGATACAACCATTATTTTCCTCACCGCAAAAGGTACTTCCCAAGATCGTCACCAAGGCTATTCTAGCGGAGGAGAAATATACCTTACAAAACCTTTCGACAATCAGGAATTAGTAGATATTATTTCGGAAGTTTTTGAGTTTGGCTGATAAAATTTTTTATCTTTACACATATACACATCTATATACGTTTGTATAAAACAATAACCGCTTCATATGACCTCACAAATTACCTCCTTCGAAGAATACCAAAAGGTATATCAACAAAGCGTAACCGATCCGGAGGGTTTCTGGGCTGCTCAGGCCGAGACTTTCCAATGGCGCAAAAAATGGGATAAAGTACTAGACTGGAATTTCCGCGATCCTGATGTAAAATGGTTCACCGGTGGAAAACTCAACATTACAGAAAACTGCCTCGACCGTCATCTAGCCGATCGTGGCGATCAGGTTGCTATCAAATACGATGCAAATGATCCAAACACTCCTGTAAAAGATATTACCTATAAAGAATTGCACGCAGCAGTCTGTCAGGCAGCAAATGCACTCAAAGAACTTGGCGTAAGCAAAGGTGATCGGGTTTGTTTTTATATGCCTATGGTGCCTGAGCTTGCCATCGCAGTACTGGCTTGTGCTCGTATTGGTGCTATCCATTCTGTTGTTTTTGCAGGTTTCTCCGCCAAAGCACTCGCAGATCGTATCAATGATGCTACCTGTAACATGGTGATCTGTTCTGACTACAACAATCGTGGTTCAAAGCACATCCCCGTCAAACAAGTGGTAGACGATGCCATGGAATTGGGTTGCCCAAGCATTGAAACGGTATTGGTCCACAAAAATACCGGCGATGAGGTTACCTGGTTTGACCGAGACGTGTGGTGGCACGATGTTGTTGATAAGCAAGCGACTACCTGCCCGGCAGAAGAAATGGATAGTGAAGACATGCTCTTTATCCTCTATACCTCCGGTTCTACCGGAAAACCCAAAGGAGTAGTACACACCTGTGGAGGCTACATGGTGTACACCTGTTACAGCTTCCGCAATGTCTTCCAGTATCAAGACGGCGATATCTACTGGTGTACGGCCGACATTGGTTGGATTACTGGCCACTCCTACATCATCTATGGCCCGCTATTGGCTGGTGCAACAACCGTGATGTTTGAAGGTGTTCCTACTTATCCAGACGCTGGCCGCTTCTGGGCATCTGTTGAAAAGATGAAGGTCAACCAGTTTTATACCGCTCCTACGGCCATCAGAGCACTCATGGCCTATGGCAACGAATATGTAAACAAGTACGACCTCAGCAGTATCAAAGTCCTAGGCTCTGTTGGTGAACCGATTAACCACGAAGCATGGGAATGGTACCATGAAGTCGTAGGAAAGGGCAACAGTCCTATTGTCGACACCTGGTGGCAAACCGAAACCGGGGGCATTATGATCTCTGGCCTTGGCGACCACAGTCCACAAAAGGCTACTTTCGCCGGATATCCACTCCCAGGTATACAGCCTTGCCTCGTAGACAAAGAAGGCAATGAACTGCATGATATCGAAGAAGAAGGCCTCTTGTGTGTAAAATACCCTTGGCCCTCTATGCTCCGTACCACTTATGGCGACCATGAGCGCTGCCGGATTACGTATTTCTCGCACTTTGACGACAAGTATTTCACCGGAGACGGTGCTCGCCGTGACGCTAATGGAATGTATCGTATCGTTGGTCGAGTAGATGATGTTATTAACGTCTCTGGTCACCGGATGGGTACTGCAGAAGTAGAGAACGCTATCGACGAACATGTTCAGGTGTTGGAGTCTGCGGTTGTAGGCTACCCACACGATATCAAAGGTCAGGGTATTTACGCTTACGTCATTATTGATGAAAAAGTAACCGACCACGATAAGCTACGTAAGGAAATCAACGCTGTTGTCCGTGACGTCATTGGCCCCATTGCCAAGCCAGACAAGATTCAGATTGTAAGCGACTTGCCCAAGACCCGTTCCGGCAAGATCATGCGCCGCATCTTACGGAAAATAGCCTCGGGGGATACCTCTAATTTAGGAGATACCTCTACCCTGCTGAATCCAGAAATTGTGGAAGAGATTAAGGAGGGAGCGGTGTAAAATGGTACTAGGTACTTTGTACCCCGTACCAATAAAAACACTTCAGTAGCAAAAATCGACAGTTCAGTCAGGCTACTTTTCAGGGGCGTTAAGGGAGACCTAACTTGTTGGAAAATTAATCCTCATGTTAGAGCTACTTTACCGCCCCTTAATTATTCTGCACATCATTACTGGCCTTATCGCTATGGGTGCATCCATGGTTGCCTTTGCCACCTCTAAATGGAGCCACTGGCACAAAAAGGCGGGCAACGTCTTCTTTGTCACCATGTTGATTACTTCCCTGGCCAGTATCCCCTCTGGCATCGTACACGAGAAGTGGGCACTGGTGATGCTCTGTGTATTTAGCTTTCACCTCACCTATACGGGCAAGCGTTATCTAGCTTTTCGTCGTCAAGAAAAGCCTACGCTTCTAGATTATGCCTCAAGTATCATGATTCTTGTTTTTGGCATTCTCCTCCTAACTGTCGGAATCCCCACTTTTATGAGCAAAATGGGGCCAATGGGAGCCATTGCGCCAGCAGCTTTTGGTTTCATCTCTCTAAGTATGGCGCGGGAAGATTACCAATGGTACAGAGACATCAATCGCAGCACCAAACTGGCCTTACGTCGGCACATTGGTCGGATGGGAGGCGCTACCATCGCCGTATTTACTGCTTTTTTCGTCAACGTAAACTTTGTGATCCCCAGCAGTATCGCATGGATTATTCCGACGGTGATTGGGAGTTTTTTGATCGCTTGGTTTATGCGTAAGTTACGGTTGGGGCAGCCTATTCGCTAGAATGTATCACATAATACCCACAAGTCGTTAAAAAGTTCCGCAAAAAAGGAAGCGCGCTGATAACACCCCACTGTTTACGCATTTTCAAACCAAACTTCACTTCGTAATTAGGGTTGATGAGCCAAAGCTGCTCGCGGTCAATATGATAACCATTGGTGCTGATGATTTTCCGCAAGCGTTCGATGCTAATCCCCGTAGACTTGATATAGAGCAGCTCATCAATAACGGCCTGCCTTTCGCCAAAAGCCTTCAACACCATGCGATACAAGGGAACGGGTAACAAATGAAAGTAAGGCAACTTAGAAAGCACCTTACTACTGCATACCTGCTGATGACCTCCAAAGGGCATGTACCACGGCGGAAAGCCAAGAAACAACCGTCCATCAGGCTTAAGATAGGCTTTGATGTAAGCCATAAAACGATCTTGATCGACGATGTGCTCAATGACATCACGCAAGAAGATAAAATCGAAAGTCCCTAGTTTTTCAGGGTTCAAATCGTAGACATCTCCAGCAATTAATTCGAGTTTAGCTTGATGAGGATGGTCGCCATAAAAATCTTTAGCGCGCTCTATTTGCTGGGCATTAAGGTCTACCCCCACACAGTTGCAGCCTAAATCTAAAAAAGGTTTCAGGTTGCCGCCTTCACCACAACCCACCTCCAGAATGCGATGCTCCGGCCCGATAGGAAGAAAAGGACGAACGAAAGGAATCACGTACTTTTCTGTCGTGTAAGCTTGTTCCTCAAAATACCTTTGCCGATCTGAATGACGTTCCTGCATAAATCTTAACGCTTGTTGTGTCGCGAAATTAGGAAATCCCTCCAGCTTTAAAAGCTTGTTGGGGAAGCATTAACCTATTTCTTTTCTTAAATTTAGGGTGTTCTTTTTTCAGAAAATGAAATTCCCCAACAAGCTTTAACCTACTTTTGACAAAAAGCTACTCCAAGTATGGCTGGTAATATCCCTTCCAAGAAAAAAATAGTCGTTCCTATCACAGACGACTTACAATCCTACCTCCGTCGGTATGGTCGCTCTGTGGAGCTTCCGCTACAATATGACGACCTCACTCACTACGAATCCAGTGTTCCCCTGGAAGATCACGAAGGAAACCCTACCTACTGGGAGCAGGTTTTTTATAATGAATACGATCGTGAAAACTTATATCGTTCGCTCACCCAAATTTATTCGTTGCTAAAAACAGATGGAGATACCGAAGTCCTTCATCATCTTACCGT
>NZ_JBOEFX010000131.1:0-29668 GCF_050633125.1 Lewinella sp. | reverse complement strand
AAAGCCGATAAAAGGCGCTGCGCAAAGCATGAAAAACCACCATTGCGTATAGAAAAATGCCTCGACGATGAGTGGAATGACGATTGGAGAATCAGACCACTTACCCCGACCATCTGTACCTTTGATTAGGAGGTTATAACTGCCAGCAGGCAACGCGTTTAAGGATAATTGACGTTGGGTGCCTATATAATTCCAATCCTTATCAATCCCCTCCAGCTGATAAGCGAAAGTGCTTTTTTCAGGAGAAGCATAATTAGAAAGGACATAAACGACTTTCAGGTTTCGATTCTGCGCAGGCAAGACGATAGGGCTTTTTTGTCTAAAGGCAGGCATGTAATCGTTGATGGGAGAAACATCCTCCGGTGTATCACTATAAAGGGCCGTCAAGAAAATATGAGGTGGCCGATAACCCTGCATTGGCGATTTCCAGAGGCTAGGATCAATAATGGTGGGCCCTGCAACGGATCCAAAACATAATCGTCCGTCTTTCATTTTAAGGGCAGACCAGCGGTTACACTCATTATTAGCAAGGCCGTCTTCCTCATAAAGCTTTCCAATAACAGCTCCACTTTGTGATAAAATAGTGATCCCATAAAAAGTGCCTGCCCAAATATCACCATCATTGTCTTCCAATAGAGTGACCACCGTGTTATTTGACAATCCCTTGGCTTGGTCAATTATCCGAATACCCCCAGTGTTTGTGTCGTAGATGAGTATTCCGTTGAGTACTGTTCCCAGCCACAATCGGCCATCTTTAGCTTGATGAATACGCTGTACATTGGTTACCTGTCTCTTGATTAACTCCACTTGTTCTACTTCACCATATTGGGGGGATATCTTCAGAAGGCCCTGATCTCCTGCTAACCAGATGACTTTATCACNNGTTAAAGGGATGTTTGCATAAGGCCCGAGGCATTCTTTCTCTTGAATCCCAAATGTAAAGACTGTCGCTTCCGGCTAAAGCCAAGTGGTTTTTATCTATGAAATCGAATCGATGGATACGCAGGCCGTCAAATTGAAAAGTGTCGCAAATTTCCTGCGCTGCATGGTATCGTTGCATACCAAAGATGTTCCGCTTGGATGCTATTTCGCTAAACCAAGTAAAACCCATGCTGTCGGTATCCATGTCACCGTCAATATGTGTAATTTCCAGACATGGAATAGTGTTTTCCTGAGCGGCCCATGTGTCGTTTTCTAAAGACAAGATCTTTTGATCTTTGTTAATATTAAGGAAAAGTGTCTGAGGGCTTAGTTCCATAACTCCACGAGAGCCTCTTAGCGGACTACTCTTTTTGATTGCGGTTTGATCTGCTACTTCAACAAAGCGTAGCCCTGGATCAAAGCAGATCACGTTTTGTTTAAAATCACGACTGATAAATGCGCGTCGGTTATCTAAGATTGGGGCATAGTTGAATAAATAGCCACTTGTATCTATTAAGGTTGCGCTGGATAAGTTCTCTTTGTTTCTGTAGACAACCAATAAGTTGCCTTTTGAATCTTTAAATATTTTGGAGAATTGGATGTCTTCATTGTTCCAAGAAGCTGGTTTATAAGGGTTTTTTGTGAATACATCCTTTTCAGCATTCCAATAATAGAGGCTTAGTCCATTGGCAATCCAAAGTACGGTGTCCATTGAGGAAACCATCACTGTGGTCCTGTAAAGTTTATCCGAAAGTTTGTGATGGGATATTGTGCCTTTTTCTCTATCTATTCTGAAAACAAAATTGGAATTAACGGTAATCCAAAAATCACTGGTTGTAATCGCGAGGTGACACTCCTTATGAGCATGGAGTCGATCTAATTTGAATTGGGCGACCGTACTAATCGTTTGGTTATGTATTTGTAAGATTTCATGACTTGATTCCTTCTCGTTGGAAATCAATACGAAGAGCATTGCTTCGGCAGATGCGACAGCTTTGACTATACCATTATTATCTGTTTTGATGAGTTTAGTAGTATTGGTTTTACCCTTTAATGGATCGTAAGTGAAGACCACACTAGCTGTATTGTTTTGCCCTTCTAATTCATAGTGGTAGTAACCATAATATTGATTTGTTATTGGATCAATATCAACGCGGAGATTATTGGTTTTATGCTCAACTTCAAAGGAAGAGGGATAAGCCCTGGTACCATCATAACCGTAAAAGGGCAATGAAAAAGCAGTTCTACCATGTCCGTTTTTTAAAATATGTAAACGATCTGTCGTATCCACGAGCACATGTGTCATGTACATATCCGGGAGGCCTTCTTTGATCCCGTAAGTGTGTTCGGCAATAGGGTAGAAGGAGGGGAGCTTAGCGGGATTTTGCCCAAGGAGGCAGGTAGGCATGATCGCTCCTATATGGAGAAAGAGGCCCAACCAAAGTAAAAATGTTGGAGGGGAAAGTGTTTTAAGAATAGCAGACTTACAGGGCAAATGCAAATAAGTACGAGTTTACAAAGTTGTCAACTGTATAAAATTAAGCAATTGATTTTAGAATAGTGTTACACATTCAATATCAAGGAATAACAATACGGCTTTGGAGTTTCCTGTTTTCCTTTCCCGATAATTCTATCAGATAAGCACCTGCGGGAAGCTTACTTACATTAATTTGATTAAGCCCTTGCGAGAGGGAGCCCTTTTGTAGTAGCTTCCCCGTAATATCATAGATATTAAACGCTTGGATTAGCATCAAGTCCTTTCCGCTGAGATACAATACACCATTTGTAACAGGATTAGGAGCAATTTGAATATCCAATGCGACAAAAGGCTGGGTGGTGCCTGTGATATCACAAAGGTCTATGAGGCTCTGGCCATCTAGATTCCATTCTGGGAGGATAGGTATACAAAGATGTTGCAAAGCTGTTACGGGTACATCCACCAGCCGGAAAGTATGATCAAAGTTTTCGACGAGTATAGAATCGCCAGATTGCCAGAATGCGCCATTGTTAAGGCCATGATGCTCGTTACCGGAAACATCACTGACTATATTATCCTCTTCCTCGTTCATTGGCCAATAGCCTAACAGGTCAGCGTAATTAGGATGGGTGTTTTCTAATGATTGGCAATGCCAGTTTTCAATAGTCGCACCATCGACTAGCGTATTCCAAACCCTGACTTCTGCAATCTCGCCACTATAGGAATAGCCGTTGTTAGTATCAGCCCCGAAAATAAGGCCTGCATTGGTATCAATATTACCAATGTTGGAGATGTCGCTAGCAGAGAGAAAAACACCATCTTCATACATACTCATCATTCCATCACGGTCAAAACTGACGCTTAGGGTGTGCCATTCGCCGTCGGCAATCTCTCCGCCGGTATTGATATCTACCCGATTTGAACCATCACCAATATTGACTTTCCATTCCGGCCCGTTTGGGTAACTAAACGAAAAGACAAAACCTGGATTAAGGCCCGAGTCCCAGTCCTTATTGCCCACAATGGAGACGTCTGCACTGACGTTTGTTCTCACTCGACATTCAATAGTGAAGTCTTGTGTACTGCCAAAATTGAAGCTGGGGGTATCTGCTATTTCTACCGAACTACTGCTATCAAAGGCTAATGCAGCATCAGCTTCCAGGCAATTATCTATTGGAGAAGAAGTATACGAACTATCTCTTCTGATCACAATTGGTTCAATGTTTTTACCACTTGCAATCACAAATACATTCTCTTCCGTAAAACTGGTGCCGCCATGACTTGTTCCCTGCCCACCGTGATCGGTGGTAATGAGAATTAACCAGTCTTCTTCCTCGTAGGTAGCTCTATTTTCTAAGGCATCCTGTACTTGGCCAACTAATACATCCACCGTTTCAATAGCGGTGATGTAGGCCGGATTGTCAGGCGAAAAGCCACTGCCATGACCAGCGTGATCAACATCATCAAAATGTAAGAAAACAATATCAGGATCATTTACAGCAAGGTAGTTGGCGGCCTGGTCTGCGACCTCCTGGTCTGAACCGAAGTTCAACTTGAAATCAGCTGCGTCCGCAACAATATTATCATTTATTGGCCCCCAATGGCAAAAGGATACCGTGTGTAGGTTGGAATCAAAATCTTCTGCCCTTTGTATAAAAGAAGGGTAGGTTGAGTAGTCGTTTCCGCTAAAGTTGTTGCCTGTTACCAGGTGTTTCTCCGACCATACCCCGCAGAGGATAGCTGACCAGCCAGGCCCGCTGATGGTAATGTCATCGTTGAGGGCATCTGGACTGTATATTGCAGTTTCAATAAGACCATCAATCTCAGGTGTATTGGCGGCAACTAGTGCATCGCTGCGCACACCATCTATTCCGATGATCAATACTTTCTTATTGTCTTGTGCCTGAAGGCTAAATGTGAGCGCAAGAATAATCAGGAATCCTAATAGGTTCTTCATGAGCAACTTTGGACGTTATTGTAGAATAATTCGAAGATTGTCTTACCGCCCAACATGATCGATTTGATCTTCCTCCAGCAGCGGTGCCAGTTGAAAGCGTAGGAATAACTGAGCAGTAGCTAAAACATCTTTTTCGCAATAATGAGCGATCCTGTCGATGTCATCGTCGTCCCAAAAAACACGACCTACCATGCTGCCGTCGATATCATCTTTAGGAGAAGGGAAACCCAATGTGGCCGCCAATAATTTGAGCGAAGTGTAAGATTTGCGGTCTCCAAATTTCCACAGCTCCATTGTGTCCAACAGATGTTTGGTTTCCCAAGGCTTCTTTCCGGCGATATCCAGCATTTTAGGAAAGGTCATGCTGTTGACGATCATTCTGCGGCAAACATAGGGGATGTCGAATTCTTTGATGTTATGCCCACAAAGAAAATATTTCGCGGGGTTGTTGTAGTACTGTCCGAGTAATTCAGAAAACCCTTTCAATACTTCTCCTTCATCAGCACTGGCAAACGACTTTAGACGAACTTTCAAGCGTTTGTCCTTGTCACGGTGTATAGCCCCGACGGAAATACAGACGATTTTACCGAATTCTGCAAAAATCGCAGCACGATCCAGGTAGGAAGCTGCAAGATCTTCCTCACTTATCTCTTCCGTAGTTCTTAGTACAGAGCGTGCTTTGTGTGCCCAGAGTGCTTGTACGTCTTCGTTGAGGTTATCAAAAGCGGCTTGTCCGCTAACGGTTTCAATATCCAGGAAAAGTACGTTGGCTATATCAATTTGTTCGAGCATAAGTAGAGCAATGTTTTGATGATGAACGGGCTCTAAAGTAGCAAAAAAAAGCCGATTTTAAGGACACAATTAAAATCAATGATTGGCGTTATAAGCACGAGAATCTATACACATCTGAATTTATAAAAGGTCTAGTTATGACAACCAACACATCTTCACCAACGCCCACACCCACTCCACTTCCTCCTAAGCAAGATAATTCGAAACAGCGATTGATTGCTATTGCAGCAGTAGTGATTGTGGTATTACTGGCAGTTAATGCCTGGCTTTTATTCAAATATACCCAGGCTGATAAAGCTCAGGAGACATTGACCACTCAGTTGGACGAATCTACCAAGCTTCAGGAAGAACTCAATGATCAGTACTACCAAGCAAAAGCAGAATTAGAGTCTATGCGTTCAGACAATGAAGAACTGAACGCTATGATTGAGCAACAGCAACAAGAACTACTGGCATCAAAAGATCGGATCGCCAGTATGATACGAAAAGGCGGTGATGGCAGCGCAGCTCGCGCGGAGATTACCCAGTTGAAGCAGCAGTTGAACGGCTATGTAGCCGAACTGAATCAACTCAGAGAACAGAATGCATTATTGACGGATGAAAACCAGCAACTGGCGGAACAGCGCGATAACCTGCAAACAGACCTGAGTTCTACTCGACAGACAAATGAGAGTCTTAATCAGGAGCGTGCACTGCTGGTAAGTGAAAAGCAACAATTAGCGTCTACCAATAGCAATTTATCGCGTAAAGTCAGCCAGGCTTCTACGATTAAGGTTGCAGGACTAGAAGCAGTCGGACAAAAAATTCGCCGCAGTGGCAAGCCTGTCACTCGTCAGGACGCGACCAATGTAGAGCGTATTTCTGTTTCTTTTGTGACTACAGTCAATGAAATAGCAGAGCCAGGAACAGAAGAATTCGTAGTTCGTATCATCAACCCGCAAGGGGAGACTTTAGCGATGGAGCAAATGGGCTCAGGCGTCTTTACGAACCAGGGCACAGGAGAAGCAATGCGCTATACGCTAAAGGACGATATCAGCTATGATCGTAACGAAAATGCATTGCAGTTTATATGGAACCCTGGCCAGCAATTTGCGTCAGGCAACTATAAGGTTGAAATCTATAACAAAGGCTTCCTTGCAGGAAGTACGACGATGAGATTGAAATAATAAGTGTGATGCTTTTATTTAAATAGCGCGACTATCCGATTAGGGTGGTCGCGCTGTTTGTATATAGTTGGGGACGCGAATTTTTCTTGCGAAGAATTGTTCATCCTGTTGAACCTCCCTTCTTACCTGCTGTTCTTTAGAAGTGCTATGTTAGCATCTCCAAAACGCCCTTAGCTTTAAGATTTACAATGTCCAAAGAAGAAGAAAAGAAAAAATCAGCGCAGGAAGAGAAATGGGTAAACCCTATCGATCCTGAAAAAATTGCAGAAAGCCCTCATTTGTTGCCTTATGCGCATACAGTAGGCGGAGCGGTAGTCAAACCCATTGATAAAGGCCGGGTGAAAGGTCGCGCAGTAGCCGCTATGTATGAACAGACAGATTTACAACTGGCGCAAATTAAGGAACAGATTGATTTGCTGGCACAGCAAGCCAGAAAGCTTCAGGACCGGGTGAGTATTTCTGAAGAAATTTATCAGACGGACATGAATTTTGAACCGCTTATTGGTCGTAATTACTTTCTCTATCGGAAGAGTTCTGGGAAGACGATTCTTTCGATGGTGAGTCCACAAGAATGGGGAAAGAAACCGCCTTATGCTTTTGTTGCTGAAGTGAAAATGTTGGCCGATCATACTTGGGATGTCCTGCGTACTAACGAAGATGAGGCTTCCAAACAATAAATACCTGCTTTTATCATTTCTATAAGCATGAAATTTGCACTCTTAAGTATTATCCTTAGTAGCCTGGCCTTCTCCTGGCAATCTCCTGATGCTCCTGTCGTTTGGCAAGTGCCCACGACGCACGATTTTGGTGATCTGGAGCGCGGCGTACCTACCACTACGACTTTTACTTTTCGTAATGTTAGTACTGATTCCTTGTACATTGATAATGTGCGGCCTGCCTGTGGTTGTACCAGCCCCGAGTGGGAAGATGTACTTGTTCCGCCCGATTCATTGGGGCATATCCTTATCGAATATGATGCCGATGACGCTGGTTACTTCAATAAAGGCGTAAAAGTTTACTTTAATGGCTATCGCAAAGCCGAACGCCTTTGGATCGAAGGCTGGGTAGAGGAGTAGATTTAGATGCGACTTCTGACTTTTGTGCGGAGTGCGAGGTGCGATAGGGGGTGTTGAATACTTCCAATTTCAGACTTTCCACTTCTGACTTTGGTGCTAGGTGCGTTTTTTTGGGGTGCTAGGTGCGGGGTGCGAGGTAGCTGGCCTGACATTTACACATTTACACCCGTACACCTGTTGAATCACCGCTTCTAACCATTCACCCTAAAAACGGCCCCTAGATTCCAGCGGGTAGATTGACCAATGTTTTTACCTCCTAAAATGATGGCCCCTCCGGTGAAAACGCCAAACCAAGGTGCTATTGGAACATAAAAAGTTCCTCCTACGCGTGTCCAGGTACTACCAGCTCCGCTAGCTGAATTTTGATTCTCGCTGGTTCCTTGTAGCGATTGATAATGTTCCAGCCAAACATCAGCATAAAAACGGGAAGTGCCAATACCTCCCCGTACCAAGATCGGTAGAGCAGCTAAAGCCTCCGGAGCAAACTGGAAATCAATGCCTGATTGTGCGCTGACAAACCAACCATATTTAGCATCATACTGCCAGAGAAATCTTCCTTGAAAGGTGGTGGCTCGTCGTCCGATAGCAAAAAGATTGTCATTAGGGTAACTACTGAGGGGGAACCCCAAGCCAATCGACGTTATAAGATTGTGGTAGCCTTTTTCTTGTTCTACCCTTTCATTGCGATATTTAAGCCAAATACTACCATCTTGCCAGCCCTTGTTGTCGGGGTCATTTGAGATGTATGGAGCTGTTGCGATTAGGGCTGTTTTGGGGTCTAGGCCGTATTCGAGGAATAAGTTATAGCTTACAGCATCTATGCTACGGGGAATAAGATCACCGTTTTCATTATAGAATTCTGAAAATGTCTCACCACTGTAGGTGAATGCGGCATCCAATTGGCCTGGTTTGGGCATGAACCCATTGATAGGCCCCTGGCTGTATAAAGTACTGGTAGAAAAGATAATAAAGAACAGCAGGTAGGGGAGTTGTTGCATTGGTGGAAACATTTTTTTGTTATAAAAAGAATTCATTATTCAATGGTGTAAAGATCAGTTTCACGGCTAAATTAAACTGTCTTACTAATTACGAAGAGACTTGCTGTGGCATTTGTCATAGAATCATTTATCTTTACCCATCTAAACTGAATCAATTATCTTGAGCGACTGCCTCGTAATCATTCCGACCTACAACGAGAAAGA
The DNA here is from genome assembly GCF_050633125.1 of Lewinella sp. NCBI lineage: Bacteria > Pseudomonadati > Bacteroidota > Saprospiria > Saprospirales > Lewinellaceae > Lewinella > Lewinella sp. The sequence goes on along the minus strand of NZ_JBOEFX010000131.1, from coordinate 21,077 downwards.
GAATATTGTGAAAATGATTCACACTGTATTCTCTCTGCCCCATGATTTTCACATCCTGATTGTCGATGACGGCTCTCCTGATGGGACAGCAACTCTTGTCAAAGATCAGCAAAAAGAATTTGCTGGTCGTTTACACATTCTTGAACGTAAAGGAAAATTGGGATTGGGCACTGCCTATATCGCGGGCTTCCGCTGGGGACTGGAACGTCCGCAGTACGAATATTTTTTCGAGATGGATGCCGACTTTAGCCATAATCCCAACGATTTGGTGCGGCTTTATCAAGCCTGTGCAGAACAGGGAGGAGATATGTCGGTAGGCTCGCGATACGTCAAAGGTGGCCAGTTACAGGATTGGCCCTGGGATCGAGTGCTCCTCAGTTACGGTGCATCTCTCTATGTGCGCTTGATCACCTTTATGCCAGTCATGGATCCAACGGCAGGCTTTGTCTGCTATACTCGTCGGGTATTGGAGGCGATTGATTTTGATAAGATTCGCTTTGTAGGGTATGCTTTTCAGATAGAAATGAAATTCGCGACCCGCCAATTGGGATACAAAATTATCGAAGTCCCCATCACTTTCACTGACCGGATTGAAGGGATTTCAAAAATGTCGAACGGAATCATCAAAGAAGCCGTCTTCGGCGTCATGCAAATGCGCTGGCGGTCTTTCTTTTCTAGCTATGGCATCTCATAATTGGAAATTTCGCTCCAGTTCTTAGCCATATGAGTGATATTCCTTTTCTGAGTGCTGAAGATTTGGAGGCTATCCATAGTTATCCTGCACTCATTACTGTTTTACGTAATGCTTTCACTAACAAAAAGGTAGCTGTTCCGCTGCGAAGTCACCATCATTATGGAGAGGGGAATACCTTGCTAATGATGCCTTCCTGGCAAGACGGTTTGGATATGGGGGTTAAACTGGTGACCGTAACGCCCAAGAATCGCCTCAAAAAACAGCCTAGTATCCAGGGGTTAATGATTTACCTGGATATAATCACCGGACTTCCCTTAGCAATCATGGATGCTGCTACACTTACTAAGAAGCGTACCGCTGCGGCTTCCGCACTAGCGAGTAGCTACCTGTCCCAAGAATCCTCCTCCTCTTTATTGCAGATAGGTACAGGTGCACTGGCTCCTGAGCTTATCCGCGCCCACTGTAGTGTACGGCCTATTCGTGAAGTTTATATATGGGGAAGAGACCCTCGTAAGGCCGATGAACTAGCAGGTAGTATGATCATTAATAATGTGCAGATTAACAGTGTGGAGAATTTAGATGAGATTGCTCCTTATTGTGATATCATATCTTGTGCGACCATGGCTCAAGAACCGATATTGAAAAGACATCACTTACGGGCAGGTCATCACCTGGATTTGGTCGGTTCGTATAAACCAGATATGCGCGAAGTTGATGACGAGGTTATTAAGGAGTCTTCTGTTTTTGTAGATACCTTGGATGGAGCAACCCAAGAGAGTGGCGACCTACTTCAGCCATTAAAGCGTGGCGTAATTGATTTACAGGATATCAAGGGAGAACTTTGGGAACTGTGTACTGGCCAAATACAAGGGCGTCGGTCTGGGGCGGAAATAACTTTATTTAAATCGGTAGGTTACGCATTGGAGGATCTCGTAGCTGCTCGGTTTTATTTTGAGAATAGGCACATAGGTTAGAAGTTTACTTTTTCTACAAAGTTGCTTTAGAAGCGAAGGATTTGAACAGATCTTTTGTCAAACCAGTAAATGAAGGATTTTACTTTTAAAGATGCGAACTATTGGATAGACCGCGAGTATTACTTAAGTCGATAGAGAAGGGCGATCAGACTGCTTTTCGAGAATTGTATGACTTGTACAGCAAGCAAGTGTACAATACTGCCTTGAGTTATGCTCAAAACCCAGATGATGCTAAAGAGATTGCCCAGGATGTGTTTACAAACGTTTTTCGCAAAGCGGGCACTTTCAGGTCAGAAGCCAAAGTGAGCACCTGGATTTATCGGATAACGATCAACACTTCTCTCAATTTTTTGAAGCGAAAAAAAAGGGTTTTGTTTCTCCGTATTGAGGAACAGCATAATGACCAGCCAGACTTTGATCACCCAGGTGTTTTGCTGGAGAATAGAGAAGCCGCCCGATCCTTGTTCCGAACGATAAATACCTTGGTCAACCAACAAAAGACAGCCTTTATTTTGAGTTATGTAGACGATTTGCCGCGTCAGGAGGTCGCTGATATCATGGGCGTATCGCTGAAATCAGTAGAATCCCTGCTTCATCGTGCTAAGAAAAACCTGAGAACGAAATTGGCAAGTGAATACCCTAATCGTAAAAAACGCTAAAAGAAAAAAAACAATATGATGCAAGACGAACAAGAAAAATGGGTAGATGAGGTGATGAACAGCCTACAGGGAATGCAACGCGCCGTCCCCCCCGTTGATCTATTTGAGTCTATTGAGGCTCAGATCACCAAGTCAAGAGAAAGAGGTAAGATCATTCCTATGCGGCAAATTCGGTGGAGTATTGCTATTGCTGCGGTATTATTACTGCTCAATGTGGTTGCTATCCGCAGCTATACCGTCAACAATAACAATGGATATGCCTCGGTAGATCTCACTGAAGATACACCGCTGATATCCGATTTTAAAATTTATGAATAATGAAAACAGCCCAGTTTTATAAATACGCTACTTGGTTATTACTTTCATTAAACCTACTGTTGATTGGCTTCTTCTTTTTGGGCCGGCCAGGACCTCCTAATGGTCCCAATAGACAAAACTTCAGAGATGAGGTCGTTAATGTATTGAAACTTAATGGTGAGCAGGAAGCCGCTTTTGTTGAGTCAGCCATGAGGCATAGTGAAGCAATGAACAAGTTCGGTGATGAAGAGAATAGTATACTGAAAAACTATTTCAAACCCTTGTTGGATAACCCACAGTCGGAAGCATCCGACAGTCTTATGGTGGAAATATTAGAAATAGAGAGAGCGAAAATTGAAGGAACGTTTCAACATTTTTCCGAAGTAAAGGGCTTACTAGATGATACTCAAGGCGCTAACTTTGATAAATTTATGAGGCGTGCGTTAGGGATTTTGCTACTTGAACAACAACAGAAAGCACCACCTCCGAAGGATTGATTATCAGCAGTTGCTAAAGAGGAGTAATAACCTAAGGCGAAATAGAATATTTGTATAGCAATAGGAACAAATGCAGCGGAATGACTGGTTCAAAGATTAGCGTTATCACCCGCTGGTCAATAGTGTGAAAGATTTATATTGTTGCGAGTAATAAGAAGCCATGATGTTGTATTTTTGAAAAAAAACTCGCGCGCTCATGAAATGGATACTCTTTCTACTAACGACACTTCTATTTGTAGACTTATCAGCCCAGTCTAAACTCTCTAGATTAACCGATCCTATCGTAGAAGAAGGGAAACTGCTTTATCGATGTGAAATGGCATCATGGTATGGAACGGACTTGTTTTTAGAAGCCTATCCTGACCGGAGTAATATTGGCGGCTATTTTTCTTATGTAGATGATGACTTGGCTAAATGTGTCTTCTTTTCAAGAGAAGATAATCGGAAAGTGATTGGAACTATTGTATTTGATGCCAGTTATGATTTGGCTAGCGCTGAGGTGAATTTAGAGGAACGTACTTTTTCTACTAAGGAAAATGACCTCTACGAAATGCGCCTTAACGCATTAGAGGTCATACGCACCGATACACTCTTTAAAGTTTATGAAAAAATAAGGCTGAATTTGATTCCATTGATTAGCCAGGGAGAAAAGAAGGTTTATGTGCTTTCTGGCCCTCAGGAAAATGGGGTTGTTGTTTTTGGGAATGATTATCTCATTACAATGCGAAAAAACAACAAGGTCAAACGTTATAAAAAATTACATAACAACATCATCCCAATCGGGTATGGAGACCCTGATGTAAATGTAGTACAGACTGTTCATTCTCATAATAAAGAAACAGGGCCATTTATTACAGCTACGGATATTTGTACCCTGATGCTTTACGCAAAGTTTGCAGGATGGGAAACACACAATGTAGTGTCTTCAGATTATGTGAATTTCTGGAATTGCGAGACGAATACGTTAATGGTACTTACCAAGGAGGCTGTTGAAAAAATAAATCAGCACCAAAAAAGCATGAAGGATGAGCATGAATAAACCTACCCCAACCACTCATTTGCACAGTTAAAGCATCGCTTGCCCCTACGCTTGTCAAAGCTGACGTCGATCCGGCCTAGCAGAATGCCGGCCCAGCCAACTTGGTGTACAAGCACGCCTTGCTGGTCTCTGTTGTTCACAACAACCGGTTCATCCAGAAATGTGTGGGTATGCCCACCAAGGATGAGGTCAATATTACGACTTTGGGCAGCTAAAACCAGGTCGCTTACCTTTTCTTCACGATAACGGTAACCAAGATGGGAGAGACAGATGACCAAATCACACTTCTCCTCCATCTTTAGGTGCATGGCTGTTTTGTTGGCGGCAGCTATGGGGTCGGTATAAACAGTTTCTCCGGTCAATGAAGCAGGTACGAGCCCATCTAGTTCGATGCCTACCCCCAAGATGCCAATGCGCAAGGAACCTTTCTCAATGATTTGATAGGGCTTTACTTTACCAGCCAAAGGAGTATTCTCCATGTGGTAATTGCTATTGACCAAACCAAAAGAGGCGTGCTGATCAAATTGATTAGCCAGGTTTTCAATGCCACCATCAAAGTCATGATTACCAATGGTGGCGACATCATAGCCCATCTCGGTCATGAGTTTGAATTCCAATTCCCCGCTGTAGAGATTGAAATAAGGCGTTCCCTGGAAAATGTCTCCGGCATCCAGCAACAAGACGTGCTCCAACTCTTTGCGTAGTGTTGCTATCTTCTGTGCTCTGCGTACGGCACCGCCCATGCCTGCATTGCGGCCGCCATCCATCGGGAACGGTTCAATTCGGCTGTGCCAGTCATTGGTATGCAAAATAGTCAGAGACACGGTATCAGAAGTACCAAGTGCTAAGGCTGGACTCAGGCCACTGCCAATCATGAGGCCGGTAGCACTAATTTGACGAAGGAACGTTCTTCTACGCATGGTTTACTTTTTTGGGCCAGAACGGCATGGAGACTCGGATAGAGATACTGAAAACGGAACTAATCGCCCCAAAGAATTCGCTGTCCATTGGAAATAGCGGAAACAGGTAGGCCCTGTTCTGTCAACTTTTGCACATGACGAATAAGGAGGTCACGGACAAATTGCCCGGTGTTTTCTCGTGGAAGGTCGATCAGGAAATCGGCATCACCGCCGCCATTGGCAATATAGTCAGGTAAAGCAATTCGATAGGTCGCTTGTGGATCAATGGGCTTGCCGCTGATGGTAAGGCGGTCGGCACGCTTCCCTTTGAGGACAAATTGTACCTCTTTACTGACGGGCCAGCCACCGTCTGCGGCGATGAGGTCAAAGAAACGCTGGGTTGTACTACCTGACATTTCTACAATGACCTGCATATTGTCAAAAGGCATCAATTCATAAATCTTCCCCAATGTAACAGGCCCTGCTGGTAGTTCAGGGATACGCAAGCCGCCGTAGTTTTGTACACTAGCATCTATGGCCCCTTTACTGATCGCCTGTGTTTCTGTTTGTAAAGCATCAGCGACCCAGTTGCCTAATGGTGATTCAGGCTTCTCTTTGAATAGCCTTCCGGATACTTCTCCGATGACACTGTTCATCTTCCCGTCGAGGGCTGTTTTGTAAGGCGCAATGATGGCGTACAAGGGATCAGTGTCAGCTGGCTCCTCTGCTACCGTCATTCTATAATTGGTAGGTTTGGCATCACTAGGTAGGTAATATTTGCTACAGCTAGGTAGTATTACCATTAACAGGACAGCGTATAGAGGTAGAGTTCGGAATTGCACTACTTGGTTGTTTTAGCAGAAAATCGGGTAATAGAGGCAGCTTTGGTGAGTAAGCCTTCACTAGAAATCAATAGATTATCCGCGGTATCAAAGGTCATGCCTTCTGGTTGAGGAAACACAGATTCATCCAATAACTGAACGTGCATCACTTGATTACTGACTGGGTCAACAACAATTAAAACCTTCCCTACAGAAGCCAACACGTAGATGTGCCCCGTCTTGGGGTGTACCGCTATCGCTGAGGGCTTGAAAGAATAAGGTTTACCACCGTTACCTATGATTCGGCCAATTTCTTTTTCGGCAATTGTGATAACAGGTTCTTGACTTACTCGCTTGGAAATGAGGTCAAAAGCATAAATACCTTTTACATTTTTAGGCAATTCTACGGTATCATCCGGTGCACCGTCCTTTGGGGCAATGAGTAAGCGGTTGCGCGATGCATCAAAGCATAGACTCTCGGTGTCATTACGATAACTAAAGGAGGTTTCAAACTTCTGGACGGTATCAGTAGCTGCCAAGTTAAACTGATAGAGGTCGCCATCTCGCTCAAGGATAAAGACATGATCACCCACCAGGCAAAGGTCTTCATAGTCGCGGTCTTTATCAAAAGGAGTTTGACTTACAATATTTCCAGTGTTAAGGTCTAGGGTAAAGAGGATACCCTTCTCATCCTGAATAGCCATAACCTGATCTTGGTTAATGGAGGTGATTCCTGAAATTTCTTTGAGAATAGAATTCAGTTCTGTACGAAATCCTTTTTTATCAATTTTGTAAGGGAAGGTATAGTCATCAGCAACAGTAAATGCCATTTGTGGTGGCTTGTTGTTGATTGCAAAGACAGAATAGCCTACCGCAATAAATAGTATTACCAGCACAATAAGCCAGGTAACGGTAGTAGAGTTTTGTAAGTCCATTTTCATAGTATGCGGTTCAGTGCTCAAGGCCTGTTTTCTCCTCGTGAAGGAACGAAAAATTAGGCGGTTAGGCAAGCTGGGGTTAAGAATTCGAGGATTGCTGCTTTATTTTTTATCCATTTCCTTTATTTGTTCTAACAACCATTGGCGTGCGTTGATGTTTTTGGTTCTGATGATTTCATTTTCAATCTTGTGGAGTTGATCTTTTCCGTTGTCTTTCGCTCGGTAGGTTTTTTCCAGTAATCGAACAAAATTTTTGTAAGCGCTTAATATACTTCCCGAAAGTTCTTTTTCCCTGATTAACATGAGTTTATAAGAATTCGAGAGGCTTAATAATGCTTCTGTTTCACGCTTTTCAAAGTAGATTTTTAAGAGCATTATCTTGGTTCCGTGTTTATAGAAAAGATCTGAGAAATCTACTTTGTTTAAAAGCGCCAGCGCTTCATCATATTGTTTTTGATGGTATCTTAAGTCAGATAAATTAAAATATAACGCATCATCGCGATAAGCAGAAGGCAACTTTTTAGTATAGTTAAGAATGAAATTTTCTGTCCATTCAAACTGCTTTAACCCTAGGCCTAATTTGATGATGTTTTTGTAAATCCATGGCGAAAGTTCTTCATTAACAAGCAGGTATTCTTTGGAAAGTCCTGTTTGGTAGAGTTGTAAAAGCTTGTTCGCATACTGTCTTTCTCCTTTGTTGATAGCATTCAGACAATAATTAATGGCATAGTAGTACATATCAATGAGCTCCTGTTTACCAACCATATTTGCTACGGTATCAAGAAAGGAGTTGTATAAATGGAAGACCGCCTCGCTTGGCTCCTTTTTTAATAAGAGTTCAAAAAGGCATTGGTAGGTTTTAGTGACATAATTATCGTAATCGTCTATTTTTCTTGCTTGTGGATTTTGTGGCCAGGTGATTTGATAGTCTGTTCGGATGACTTCTGCATGGTTAAGGATGTTACAGTACAGTTTTAACTTTGTTTGGGTGAAATATTGATCTAGGGCATTATTCTGTTCCTGTAAGTGTGGGTTTTCCTGCCTTAAATTCTGAGCATTGAAGGTGATGTCTTCTATGGTTGCAATAGTGTGAAGTAGTTTGTAGCTCTGGGCGTCTCTCTTTCCTCCGTCTTGTATTTCCTTCTTTAGCTTCCTTAACCGATAGGTATAACTCTTTTTTAGTTTTCGTTGAGCCAAAGCTTTCAGTGTGAAGGTTTCTTTTTGCTGTGGGTTGTCTTCTAGCTCTTTTTGCCCTAAAAAGTCCTCGATTAATTTAAGAAGGCTACTCATGAGGTAGGCCATTCCTTTGTTTGAGAAGTTCGTTTCGGGAAAGAGGCTAGCCCAGATTGCTTGTCTATTTAAAAGGTGATCTGGAAATCTTTTCTTGGATAGCTCCCGCAGGTGAATGCATAGTTTTGTTACCGCATCTTGTTTGTTAAAGTAGGGAGAGCTTACATAATCAAGTAATTGTCGCCATTCTTCTGATTGGAGCACTAGGCAAATGTCTAATAGCTTACTTTTTTTCACCGTGTTTATTACTTGATGAGGTGAGTTAATCTGATAAAAAATAATATTAATTCATTGATAATCATCGCTTTGTGGTTTTTTTAAGAGGTCTAAATTACGAAAAAAGACCAATATTGTTGTTGCCATGCTAAGGAATTGCACCTATTTTTATTTTATGAAATTGAATTTGATATGAATACAAGGCTCCTTTTTATAGTATTGGCGGTTGTTTTTGCCAATTACGTTTTTGCTCAATCAACGGTATTTCCTGGTGATGCAAATGCAAATGGGAAAGTTGATGAATATGATGTACCCCTTATCGGATATGCAATGGGTGCTACTGGGCCGGCACGCATTCAAAATGAAGATGCTTCTATGGCACAGGCGATTCCTCAGTTATGGGGGACGTCTTTCCCAATAGGATTAAATTATATTCATGCTGATGTAGATGGGAATGGTGCGGTAAATCTTTTTGACTTTTTCATCTGGGATGAAAATTTTGGCATCATCCACGATGTTGTTACTCCCGTAGAATTATCTCCGAATGAAACAGAAGCACCAGCGGCTATTCAATGGAACAATGAAACCGTTTTACTACCACTGACAAGTAATGAAACGGCTGAAATTCCTATCGATTTTATTATCAACAATTTTCAAGAAGTAAATGGGGTTGCATTTCGAATAAAATATGAAACCTCTCATTTTTCGGCAGTTAATTTTTCATCTACCGGCAACTGGCTCAAAGAAGACGGGCAAGGTATTAGCCTGCAAAACACCTCCCCTGGAGAGATTAATATAGGAATGACTCGTTTGGGAAATAACCCTGTGACGGGCGGAGGAACTGGTGGAACACTGAGTCTCATCATTATAAGTGATATGGTAGATCTCCTTGAGGTTGCGCCCGACACCCTTTCTTCTTGGCTGAAAATTGAAGGTATGCAATTGGTCGATGGCGAGCTTTCTCCCATTCCCGTAGCGGTGGATTCTTTTGAGGTGAAACTTTATCGCCCAGGAGTTATTGCTACTACTGCTGACCCCTTGAATGCTTTAAAAGCAAAACTTTATCCTAATCCCAGTACCGGCCCTTGTACGATTAGTGCGGCTTTGCCTTTTGTAAAGCTAACCTTGGTAGATGGCCTTGGAAGAAGCATCTATGCTTATGAGTTTAGTCCACGGCGAAGCTGGAATTTGCCAGACTTAAACTTGGAGCCTGGCTGTTACCATCTTAAAATCGAAGGTTCCCAGGGCATTTCCTGGCTGAAAATGTTACAACAATAATTTTGTTAGGCAACCCCATAAAAAAGGCCAGGACAAAATCCTGACCCTCTGGTTTCCTAAAAAACCTTTAATAACTATAACTCAAAATTACCTAATTATGCTTAAACAATTCCTATTTGGACTGATTTTCTTGCTCTTATGCAGCGTGCTCAGTGCTCAGGTAACGATCTTCGGGCAAGTTACTTTTGGACAAGAAGACGGCCCGGGGGTTCCTGGTTGGCCCGTCGAGGTATTCTTCTCTGATGGCACTCAAGTTGGTGAGATCATTACGAATGACGATGGCTCTTATGAGCAATTGATTGAAACTTCACTCGGCGATCCTGAGGGGATAGAAGTAAGAACACAGGATATCTGTACGGGAGACTTTATTTCAGTCCTCTTTGATATTGCTCCTGATCAAGTGGCGTACGAAATCAACCTGACCATTTGTGGAGGGATTGATCCTCCTCCGCCTACCGAATGTGCTCCCTATTTTTACTACGAGCAAGTACCTTCTGACGAAGGTTTTGCCGTTCATTTCTTTGATGTTTCTTATCCTGGAGAGGAAGGGATCGATTCATGGTCTTGGAGCTTCGGAGATGGAGGTGTCAGTGATGAACAAAACCCTGCACACGTATATTCCGAAGCAGGGGAGTATGAGGTTCTTCTAACCATCACTGGACAGGATTGTGAAGCTACAATCGTTCAGGTGGTAACGGTTTATGATGATGAAAACTGTGATTGCCCTACCGATGAATACGATCCGGTTTGTGTCTTCACACCTAGTGGTGCTGTTTTAGAATTTGCTAGCCCTTGTTTCGCTGAATGCGCTGGCTATGGCCCTGATGTTTATACTTCTTGTGAAGGTAATGAATGTGGCTGTCCAGAATTTTATGCACCTGTATGTGTCATGACTCCTGATGGGGTAACTACCCAATTTCAGAACCATTGTTTTGCCGAATGTGAAGGCTATGGCCCCGACCAATGGATGGATTGTGAATCGGAATGCAATTGTCCTACAGATGAATATGATCCGGTTTGTGTCATTACACCGTTTGGTGAAGTTATCGAATTTACCAATGCTTGTTATGCAGAATGCGCCGGGTTTGAGCCTGGTCAGTACCAGCCTTGTGATGGTGGCTGCGTATGCCCGGAATTTTACGACCCAGTTTGCGTGACGCTTGATGATGGCACTGTTTTAACCTTCAGTAACTTCTGTTTTGCTCAATGTGAAGGTTATGGCCCTGACCAATGGGAAGACTGTGAAAATGAATGTGAGTGCCCACAAGACCTCTTTGATCCGGTTTGTGTGGCTACGCCTAGTGGTATTATCCTTACCTTCATAAACCCATGTGAGGCAGAATGTGAGGGCTATGGCCCAGATGTTTACTATCACTGCGATGGTAATGAATGTAACTGCCCAGAATACCTTGATCCGGTTTGTGTGCTAGATGATTTAGGCAACGTGATCACGTTTGATAACCCTTGTTTTGCAGAATGTGCCGGCTACGGTCCGGATCAATTCCTTGAGTGTGAGAACGAGTGTGGTTGCGAAGATGGAGGAACTCCTGTGTGTGTAGGCACGCCCTTTGGTGTAATTAATTTCCCTAATACTTGTTTTGCAGAATGCGCCGGCTACGGCCCGGCAACCTGGCTGGATGGTTGCGGCGAGTCTTGTTTCTGTGATGATGTATGGGACCCCGTTTGTGTAGTTACAGATGAGGGATACAATTTCACATTCGCTAATCCATGCGAAGCAGCTTGTTACGGCTTTGATGTATTTGTGGATTGTGAAGAAGAGTGTGTTTGTCCTCAGGTTTACGAGCCTGTTTGTGTCACGGATCCAGCTACCGGAGAAAGCATAGAGTTTATCAACGCTTGTTATGCAGAATGCGAAGGCTTCGGCCCTGAGTATTATGTTGATTGCGAAGAGGACTGTGTTTGTGATACCGTTTGGGATCCCGTCTGTGTTGCAACACCTGATGGCTCAATCATCACCTTCTCTAATGCTTGTATGGCCGAGTGTGAAGGCTTCACGCCTGATCAGTTTGTCGATTGTGGTGACTGCACCTGCGATGATTACTACTTGCCTGTTTGTGTCATTGACCCTGCCACTGGTGATTTCATAGAGTTCATCAATCCTTGCTATGCCATTTGTGCAGGCTACGGGGCCGATGATATCTTCCCTTGTGACAATGGAAACGAGTGCTACGCTGATTTCAGCTACCTGTTTTATGATGATGCAGAGCTCGGTCATAGGGTTACCTTTACCGATCAATCCTTCACTTTAGGTGGTATTACCTCTTGGTTCTGGGACTTTGGTGATGGTGCAACTTCAACGGAGCAAAATCCAGAGCATATCTATGAAGTAGCAGGAGTATATGATGTCACGTTAGTGATTGAAGGCCCTGAATGTGGAACATTATCAACCACTTATCACTTGTGCGTAGGCGATGGTGGCGGTGTTGGCGGCCCTGCTTGCCAAGGTTTCTTCTTTTTCGAGCAACCGAATGCAGATGATCTCTTAAGCTACCAGTTTATCGATTTCTCTCTGGGTGATATCAATGCCTGGATTTGGGACTTTGGTGATGGCACTACTTCCACAGCGCAGAACCCTACGCATACTTATGCTACCGAAGGCGTTTATGTGGTGAGTCTGACAGTCATTAGTGATGATTGTGAAAGCAGTATACAAATAGCGCTTACTGCGGGGACAAATGTTTGGTACGGTGATTTAGAATGTCGCGCTTGGTTCCTACCTATTATCAACCCGGCAACCCTGGAGGTTTATTTTATCAATTTGTCTAGCCCTGATGCTGTACAATTTGAGTGGGACTTTGGTGACGGTACCGTAAGTATGGATCCGCTTGCTTTCCACAGCTATGCAGAATCAGGTACTTATACCGTTACGCTTACAACGACCTCGGCTAATGGTTGTACAAATACCTTCTCGGTAACGATCAACCTTAGCGGTGAAGATGATGGGTTTACCAGTAATCCAGTATTCTCATTAATCAGTAGTACACAAGAAGTAGTAGCGCTCAAAAACTTAAGTGCAGCGCCAAATCCTACTTCAAGTACAGTACAGTTAAATTGGGAATCGGAAAAAGTAGGAGATTACAGTTGGCAGTTATTTGACCTCAATGGTAAACTCCTCCAGCAACAAAGCCTTCGGTCAAATGGAGGTTTGAATAACCTGGAAATTGATCTTTCAAGACAGCCCGCAGGTATTTATCTCTTCCGCCTTCAAACCTCGGAAGGGCAAAAAACTTTGCGGTTAAGTAAATTATAAGCTGAAAAAAGCTTCTAAGAAGAAGAGCTTTTCATTTTTTGGGCAGGAGCGGCAAATAGGTGCTGTTCCTGCCTTTTTATTTCTACAGGAATTCCCTTAGTTTTAAGCAGACAGAAAAAAGGAGCTTTATTGCGTCTTATAGTACTACCTTAGTAATAATAACAATTGATGCATTGGTGAGGAATATAATATCAGTATTAGGAATTGCTTTTTTTTTACAAATGTCCAATGAGGCAATTGCCGCACCGTACCCTCTGGATAGTTTGCGCAGGGAAGCAGAGACCAATAAATCCTGGGAGTTAAGGAAGGACGCTTTGATTTCTCTGACGGATCACTACCAAATGTATAACAGTGACAGCATGTTCTATTTTACAGAGATGTTGCGTAAGTTAGGCGAGGAGCATAATGATCCGACCTCCCTCATGCATGTTAACTTGACCATTGGACGGAGCTATAGTTCAAAAGGAGAATTAATCGAATCAAGAGACTATTATTACAAGGCACTGTACTTAGCCCAAAAGCACAATATTGAGAAAGGCTCTGCCTGGGTAAACCTTAATTTAGGACTTAGTCATGGCAGGGGGTTTGAATTGGATTCGGCCTTCTTTTATACCCAGGAAGCAGAAAAAGGCTTTATAAAAACGGGTATGGAAGATGAACTCTGGCGCTGTTATTTAAGCTTTGCTACGATCAATAGAGAGCGGCGTGATCTTTCTGCTGCGGACGCTGATTTTCGTAAATCTATAGCACTTTATCCAGACAATGGCCCTTCGGCCAATCGGGGGTTCTTACTATATCGCACTTTTGCTTACGCTGCTCAATTTCGTCGCTTCGACTTGCTCCGTGACGTACGGATTATGTGGGACGAATACAAGGGAGCCAAAAGATTCAGCGCTTCGTTGCTGGAAAAACCTGAACATATTGCACTTTACTCCATGGTTGCCGGAGAAGACATTGACATGGTGAAAGTCATTTATGACGCTATTGATTATTTTAGAGATAATGGTAGACCGCACCGTCTTGCTTGGTGCTATCATGACCTTGGTGAAATTTATTACAACGATCGCAACTATACATTGGCAAGAGAAGCTTACGAAAAATCAGACATATTGTATACCAATGCTGGTTACTCTTCCTACATTGGGTTTATAAGGAAGCGCTTGGCAGAACTGTATCAGCGCGAGGGCAATTACCTTAAAGCGCTTGAATATACCAATGCCAGTTATCGGGTATTGGATAGCTTGAAAAATGAAGAATCTGAGAGGAACTTGCGACAGTTTGAAGTACAGTATGAGACAGAAAAAAAAGAACAGGCGTTGAAAATCAATCAGTTGGAGCTTAAGCAGAAGACCCAGGAGCGAAATATTTGGTTGGGTAGTTCCGTCTTTTTAGTTTTATTAGGTGTACTTGTTTTTGGTGGTCTTCGACAAAGAATGCATCAAAGGGAACTGTTAGTTAATCAGGAAGCCGCCCTTCAGGAACAACGGATTCAGCAACTGGAACAGGAAAAAACGCTGTTGGCAATGTCCTCTATGATTGAAGGACAAGAACAAGAACGACAGCGTATTGCAAAAGATTTGCATGATGGAATGGGGGGCTTACTCACCACAATCAAGGCACATTATAGTACCCTGGTAAGCCATTTCCCTATTGAAGAAGCAACAGAAAAAATAGCTCCTATGACGGGGGAGCTCATTGATCGGGCTTGCACGGAAGTACGCCGAATTTCTCAGAATATGATGCCCGCAGCACTCTTGTATTCCGGCTTGAGTGGGGCCTTGGAAGACCTGGCTGTTCAGGTTCGCACCAATGGCCTGGAGTGTACCCTGGAAATGGTAGGACCTATTGAAAAAATTGATGAAATTAGGACAATTGCTCTTTATCGGGTTATGCAGGAAGCTGTAAATAATATTTTAAAACATGCTAAAGCCAAGCACGTATTAATTCAAGTTATTATTCATCAGGAAGTTGTAAATGCTACCATTGAAGACGATGGCTCAGGTTTTGAGGTGGATAAAGGAATGCAAAAACAATCACTAGGCTTGAAAAGTATGGATTCTCGGGTTCGTTATTTAAAGGGAAGTTGCGATGTTGACAGTGTTAAAGGTGAAGGAACTACTATTTCCTTACAATTTCCATTAACATAAACCTATATGAATTCCAGTAGTTTTGTTTTTTCTGAATTCTTACTCCTTTTATCGTAGGGTATACGATTTTTGTAAATAAAGTTGGTGCGAAGTGAAATGCCTGGCAAAATTCCTTTGTAAAGACTTTATTTCTGGTTTGATCCCAAAATTGTACCAGTAAAACCCTATGATGTTAGCAACTACAGTGTCTTCCGGTGAGCTTTTTCGCCGGAAGACAAAAACCCTATTCTAAATAAAACATGCCATGATTAAACTCCTTATTGCCGACGATCATCAGTTGGTAATCGATGGTATTAAACTGATGCTTTCCAGTGAGGCTGATATTGAATGCGCAGGCGAAGCCAATGATGGCCAGTCAGCCCTCGATTTGCTAACCAAGGGAGCTTTTGACTTGGTTTTACTAGATATCAATATGCCAGGAATGAATGGCCTGGAAGCTTGTAAGCATATCAGTAAAAACTATCCGGATGTCAAAATCCTGGTGTTATCTATGTTAAAAGAAGCTAGCCTCATTAAGATGATGTTGAAGAACGGGGCTAATGGGTATTTGTTGAAAAACGCGGGTAAAGCAGAAGTATTAAGGGCCATCAGAGCCGTTACCGCTGGACAAAAGTATTATAGCCCTGAAGTTGCCGACATCGTGATGGCAAGCCTAGGAAGCAGAGCCGAAAAAATTAACAAATCTCCTTTTCCACAATTATCGAGAAGAGAAAAGCAGGTTTTACAACTCATTGTTGATGAGTTTACCACCGGTGAAATCGCCGAAAAGCTGACCATCAGCTTTGGTACCGTCGAAACTCACCGGCGGAATCTTCTCATTAAATTAGGAGCAAGGAATACTGCTGGTCTCGTTCGTATTGGCCTCGAGTACGGATTGTTAGAATAAGCCAGTTCCTAAAAACCTTCTACCCCTTGTACCGTAGTATACTTAAAGCTCTTCTTCTGGTCGGGATAAACAATACTGAAAGCCGTTTGAACCATCAGTGTTGCTTCGTGGAAACCACAAAGAATGAGCTTCAATTTTCCAGGGTAAGTATTTACGTCGCCAATAGCAAAAACGCCGTCGATGTTGGTGCGATAATCAAAAGTATCTACGACAATAGCATTTTTTTCAATTTCTAGCCCCCAGTTGCCGATGGGCCAAGTTTAGGCGACAAGCCAAACAAGGGAAGATAGTAATCTGTCGCCTTTTCGTATTCGCCCAGATTTTTATGCTTGATGGTCACTTCCTCCAGATGCTTATCACCTTTCAAACCAGTTACCTGAGCTTCTGTAACGAGTTTGATCTTACCTTCCATGTCCAATTGTTGGACTTTTTCAGCACTGTCAATAGCACCCCGGAAACTGTTGCGCCGGTGTACCAGCGTTACTTCAGCAGCTACATCTGCGAGGAAGATGGCCCAATCCAGGGCAGAATCTCCTCCACCGGCGATGACTACTCGCTTGTCCCGATACAGTTCAGGATCTTTGACGAAGTAGTTGACACCCTTCTTCTCAAAGTCATCGATATTGGCAATAGGAGGTTTCCGTGGCTCAAAGCTTCCCAAGCCTCCGGCAATGGCAATCACTGGTGCCAGATGTTGAGTCCCTTCATTGGTGGTTACCAGCCATTGGCCATCTTCCTGCTTCTCCAAAGTTTCGGCACGTTCACCCAGGGTAAAGCCAGGTTTGAAGGGGGCAATCTGCTCCAATAGGTTATCCACCAGCTCTCCTGCCAATACGGAAGGGTAACCTGGGATGTCGTAAATTGGTTTTTTGGGGTAAATTTCGGTCAATTGCCCCCCGGGCTGTGGCAACGCATCAATGATGTGGCAACGGAGCTTAAGTAAACCCGCTTCAAATACAGTAAAAAGGCCTACGGGGCCAGCACCAATAATGAGAATGTCTGTCTTAATCATCGCTTTTTATTAATTCTTGCGTTAAAGCATTCATACGATCCACTTTCTGTTCAAACGATAGCTTTAGCGTACTACGATAACGGTGTAGGTTTTGTAAGAGTTTATCCATATCCTCAGGGAAGATATTTTCAAATAACTGCCGTAGGCGTTTCGCTACCGTAGGAGATTTTCCATTGGTAGAAATGGCAATTTTTAGGTTGCCTTTCGTGACGATCCCGCCCAAATACAAATCACAAAGCTCAGGCGTATCGGCAACATTTACCAATAACTGCTTTGCTCTTGCGTCTTCATAAACTTGACGATTTACCGCAGGATTATCTGTAGTAGCTATCACGATGTGCCTACCTTTCAGGTAATCAGGGTTGTAGATGCCTTCAACTAGTTCAACAGCATAGTTGTTAGCCAAAGCGCGAACTTCTTCACGGATAAAAGGGGCCACTACTGTCGCTTTGGTCTGCGGACTGGATTTGAGAATAAAAAATAGCTTTTCGTAGGCTACATTTCCACCGCCAACAATGAGGAAATCCAGCTGCTCTGTCTTTAGAAAGATAGGGTAGAGGGTGTTCATATTTCGGCGGTTTTAATAGCAGCTATCTCTTTTTGAACAGCATCCAAGTTCCGGGCTGCAGCCCCAAACAGCAACAAACCAGGACTACCTAGCTGAGCGATGGTGTTAAGTGCTACAATATTATCAAGTTGACCACTCAAACTGCGAGTATCGGGCCGTGTTGCATTTTGTACAATACTCACGGGATAATCTGCTGGCTTATGCTGACTGAATAAGTCTACTATTTCTGTCAACTTACTCATTCCCATTAGTACGATAACGGTCGCCGATGACTGAGCGGCGAGTTCCAGGTCCTTGTTGAGTTCACCGTCTTTATTTGTACCCGTAACGACCCAGAAACTACGACTTATACCTCGTTCTGTAATCGGAATCTGTTGATAGGCTGCGGCACCGGAATAAGAAGAAATACCAGGAATAACCTCCACTGGGATATTATGTGCCTGGGCTGTAGCGATCTCCTCCATCGCGCGTCCGAAAACCATGGGGTCACCTCCTTTTAGACGTACAATATGGTAGGGAAACTTCGCGAAATCTACTAAAAGATCGTTGATTTGATCTTGCGAAAACTTCTGCCATCCCTTGCGTTTGCCTACAAAAACCTTGTGTGCGTGAGGGTTATGATCTAGCAATGCTGGATTAGCAAGACTATCATAAAGAATAACATCGGCGGTTTGAATGGCACGTAATCCTTTGATTGTTAATAGCTCTGGGTCACCAGGCCCTGCCCCTACAAGGGTTATTTTTGCTTTCTGGTTGAATGATTTCATCGGGATAATGTTTAGAATGTTTGGGGCTCAAGCTGCTGTTGGCGAATGGATTCAATTTTTCCTACCACCAGTTTTGCATCTTGCAAATACTGAGTGGCAAAGTCGGCTGTTGGAGCTTCTTTTTTCATCCTGAGGATGATTTCACTGAAAGGAATGTCAAGGTCAAAAGACTGATCCTCCACAAAGTGAGTGTCAAATGCTTTAATAATCGATCGCTGGGAGTTTAGCTTGGCATCTGTTGGCGTAAGTAATCCTTTTGCGGCGTAAAGCATCGCTGTATAGGCCCAGTAAATGGCATCTGGATAGCGCTTACTGATTAATGCTGATTGCGCATTGCCCAATTTATCGTTGGCTTCAATCAAGAGCGTTGCAACGAGGTCTACCGTAACGCCAGCACATTCTCCCACGCCAATGGCCCTGACGTACTGCTCTTTATTCCCCCAGTCAATAAAATCATCCGGTTGCAGTTGGTCGGTGACTGAAAGGTCTTTAAGCATCTGATAGAAGTAATCCTGCCCCTGGCGATCATAGTATTCATGATACAGTTCACCTGTTTCTTTCTTCGACAAATAGTCCTTGAGTAACCTTCTTAAAGCTTCCGTGCTTCGGCGTGCGGGCATTTTCAACACCTTATCAGCAAAGCGCCCCTGACCATTGCCCAAGCTACCTCCACCTAAAAGCAACTGAGAAGCTGGTGCTATGAGTTTCCCTGCCTTTATGGTCATCCCCTGAAATCCAATACTAGCCAAAGTATGTTGGGCACAAGCGTTCATACAACCGCTTATTTTTATAACAAGGTCTTTGTCTTTAGCAAGTTCAGGAAATTCTTCAGTCATTAATTGCTCCAACGCTCGTGCCAACCCCATACTGCTGGAAATCCCAAGGTTACACGTGTCTGTACCGGGGCATGCAACAATGTCCAACGGCGATTTATATCCAGGATCAGCTAAGTCCAAACCTTTAAGAGCTTGATAGAGAGCAGGAAGGTTACTTTCGGGCACAAATCGGAGTAGGATGTTTTGCTCAATAGTCAGGCGTAATTCGGGGCCAGCCAATTCATCAATTACCTTCGCAAGAGCTCTTGTACGGTCACTGCTGATATCGCCATTCGTTAACTTTATGCCTACTGCATAAAATCCATCTTGCTTTTGTGGCAACGTATTTGTGCTTTTCCAGAATAGGAAATCAGTGTTTTCTACTAGTGATGAATCATGCTTTATTGCCGATTTCTTTATAGTAGGAACTACCGTTGGCTTTGCCTCAATAGGGTAGGAGTGGTAAGGCAAGCTCAACTGTTGTTCGGTAACCAGTTTTTGAAACCCCTCCAAGCCTACTTCCTGTAGCAAGTACTTCATTCGGGCCTTGTGTCTGCGGTTGCGCTCCCCGTAGTGGTCAAATACCCTTAATACACTTTCGGTTAAGGGTATAAGCTGATCTACGGGCAAGAACTCAAAGATGATTTCTGCATGCTTTGGTTGCGACCCTATTCCGCCTCCCAGCATCACTTTAAATCCGCGTTTACCATTTTCTACCTTGGGTATAAAACCCAGGTCATGGACAAAAGAATAGCTGTCATCTTGATCAGAAGAGGAAAAAGAAATCTTAAACTTCCTCCCCATGTCCTGACAAATAGGATTGCGTAAAAAGTATTGAAAAACGGCTTCAGCGTAGGGAGCAATGTCAAACGGCTCAACAGGGTCTATCCCCGCTAATGGAGAACCAGTGATGTTGCGAACGGTATTGCCACAAGCCTCACGCAGTGTGATCTTATCCTGCTCTAATTCTGCCCATAACTCAGGGGTTCTGTCCAGGCTCACGTAGTGAACCTGAACATCCTGCCGGGTAGTCAAGTGCAAATTGCCGGTAGCGTATTTATCAGAAATATCTGCAATGCGACGGAGTTGGCGAGTGTCAATTTTTCCAAAAGGAATTTTTATTCTAACCATTTGAACACCTTCCTGCCGCTGCCCATATACACCACGAGCTAAGCGCAAACTGCGAAATTGTTCTTCGTCAATTTTACCATTGCGGAAAGCAAATATCTTCCGCTCCAGTTCAAGGATGTCCCTCTCTACGATAGGATCTTCTAATTCTGTTCTAAAACTTTTCATGTTAGTCAGGAGTCTTTTGGAGTACTAGGAGCTTGTTTTCGTGCGGCAAGATAAGGGCAAATTTGATTTAAACCAATTAATTTAATAAATTCTATAGAATTAGTAGGGATTAAAGATATTAACACTGTTGTACAAATGCTTATCTTTGCTTAACAGACTAATTATTGATGGTATCTAAAAAATGTAAATACGCGATAAAAGCAATTCTCTACATCGCTCGTAATGAAGCCGATGATCGCTCTATTTTTGCTTCAGAGATTGCCAAGAATGAAAATATCCCCCAGAAGTTTTTAGAAAGCATTCTGCGGGAACTTTGCAACCAACGTATCCTCGTTAGTAAACGGGGACGCTACGGTGGTTATCGACTGCTCAAGCAACCGTCAGATATTTCCTTTACTGAAGTGATGCGCATCATGGATGGGCCTATTGCATTGATGCCGTGTGTATCCCTCAATTACTATACACCCTGCGAAGAATGCAACCAGGAAGAAGATTGTGCAATTCGATCTGTTTTTCTCAAGGTTCGCGATGTAACCCTCGATATATTCAATGCAGCTACGATAGACAAACTAGCCTAGTCGTTTTCTCTTAAATTCTTCATTTGGGGTCGTGCCGGTAGTAGCGTTGCTTCGCAATCGCCACTACGGCACCAGTCTGTCCGCTATTGCCGCCCCAAAGGTGCGTAACCGCTTCCATCCTTCGCCCTTGCCCCC
>NZ_JBOEFX010000130.1:0-3027 GCF_050633125.1 Lewinella sp. | reverse complement strand
TAAAGTTTTACACAACTAATAATTTCATCGCTATTGACTTTAAGGACTGGCATTGAGTATTTGCCGTTAAGAAAATAGGCAGCTGGTGAATCACTGCGAAGCTTGCGCGGAAGTTGAGCCCCAGGCATATTCCCCAAGGCTTGAAAAAAGAGCAAAGCAACTGTTCCCTCACCTCTATTTAGGGTAACAGGGCGAGCGGCTTCGCAAGCGTGGGGAAATCACTGCCTATTTTTAGGTAAATGCTCATAGCCTTGATTTTTGGTTCTTTTTATCAAGCAAAAGAACAGTATCACCATCAAGCCACTAGGAAGTACATCCATACGGAGCTCTAGATCTGCCGCTGATAAATAAGATTTTACTAAATTTGAAGAGGTATACTTCCGCTAACTTTGGTGCAGCGTCAATAGCCTTCGCTGAGCTACGGCTACTGCGCCGGCACCAGCCGTTGTGGGAAATTTTTAATAAATCATTGTGAAACTAGGTAACAATCAGATACTTTTAAAAGTGATAATATGGTTGTTTTTGACGATAGGTTTGATTAGTTGTTCTAACCAGAGCGTTAATGAATCTATTTATGAGAGCTATCAGAATTATGATTATCTAAAAGTGAATTGCAGTAATGAGCTTAATCTAGATATAATATTGGATACTCTTCAGCCTAGTATTATGGTCGACGGGGTGAAAATAACTCATATATTTAGGAATTGGTCAGTTCTTAAAGATTCGATGGGGAATAGGAAATGGGTTCAAATGGTGGATACTAATGGATTGATAGATATCTCTTATTCAACATTTGGATTTATCCAGCTTACTTCGCACTCTTACAATGAGCGAATAAATTTGAATGAATTTTTTACAGGTACATTAAAAACAATTACTGACTCTGTAAAAGCCACGAAAAAGTATAATATCATCGATCATGGAGTATTTGATGATATATCTAAAAAATATTGGATTGTATACGAAAGGAAAGATAAAGATTATGGTAATACAAAAACACTATCATATTACTGGTTAAATGAAACTTCTGATAAGGTGTTTCAGTTAGATATATCAAAATTGAGAGGAGTATTTAATGACAATGATTACTGTCAATTTCTGAAATGGATAAATCACGGGATTACAAATTGTAAAAAATAGAATAATGATTATACATAAAGAAATATCTGAAAGCAATGAGTTTTATCTGTATATGAACGGAGAATTAATTTATAAGAAATGGTTAGACACAGGTGTTTCAAAAGTTTTTGATATAATGGCCTATGATAAGTATACTCATAGTAGTTATACGGATCTAGATATTAAGGATAGCCCATTTATCATTAAAGTAAAGGCCAAATTTCGATTCTTAACAGAAGAGGAAGGAGGGAGAAAGACACCCGTTTTTAACAGGTATAGACCAAATCATGTGTTTGAATATGATAATGCTGGCAATTTGATCGAGGCTTTTATGGGAGAAGTTTTATTGGATAATCATGATAAATTAGACCTCGGTTTAACTCATGTAGGGGAAATACGGTTCTTGTTTACTAATCGCCTAGAAAAGTATTTGGAGAAGGGTAGAAAATGGTGGATTTGTGAAGCTAATTATCTGGTAGGCCATGGAGAAATATTGGAGTTCAAGAAATAAATGAATAAATTAACTTCCCACAACTTTGCCTAGGACGTACATGCTCCCTGTGGTCGCACGTCGCCTAGGCTTGAGTTAGGCACCATGAATAAAATAGATGAAAAAATTCCATAAAATATTAGAAGGTTTAAAAGACAAGAGTCCAATTCCATTTCTACTTGAAAATGGATACACACCTGAATCTATTAAAGCTGAGATCATACAAACGTTTAAGCCATATTTTAAGAATAAGGCAAACCTGGAAGAGTATTCAATAAAGTTCCTTGTGTCAGATTGGATTAATTTTCATAGAATGATGGCCATATATCCAGATATTGAAAATGAAGTACAGAAAGTACTAGCTACTTATAATGAGGCATTATCTAAGGATTATGAAAAGACAATAGAAATTCTGGTTTGTCTTAGCTCGAAGCATATAGAATCGGGAAATAAGTATTGGAGCTTTCTCAATATGGAGGTGAATAAAAAGAAGCTCGAAATATATGAGTATGCAAAGGTTCTGATGGAAGACATTTCAAACATTATAGAAGGGCTTTCAAAAAGTCTTTATGTTGAAAATGTTCTGATCAATAAAATTCGTAGAGGGAAGTCCATTGATATTGAAAAGACATTGAGCACTAAACTTGGAAGTTTAATACAAGATTTGATTGACAACTCTCCATATGCTTCCCTTTTTTTGGTTCCTAGTGAAAATATCAAATTATCTGATTGGAGAAATATAGCAGCTCATCATACATACAAGATCGTAGATGAAGAAGTGTTTTGTGAAACAGGTCAAGGAGATAAAAAGAAAAATTTTATTGTCTCACGGGAAGGTATGTTTGAAAGGCTGGAGTATTGTATGAGGACTACAGAAGTTCTAAATATGGTGCATAAAATCTTTGGTTTTGATAACCTACCCGAAATATCAGAAAGAATAAAGGAAGAGAAACTAAACGCAAGACCAGAGATAGGGTTCCTCATGTTTTCATCTGCACTGATGAGTCAAGGGTTTGAAATACTTCATATTGATTACAATTCAGAAAAGGCAACCTTAGAGATAATTGACTTAATTACCGATGATCCAAGAATGAGGGGAATTCATTCTTCTCAATTATTGAACCAGCTATGGTTACTCACATCAAGTAAAATGCTGGAAATCAAATATTTTACGAAAGCAAAGCAATTATACATGACATCAAGGATCAGTAGTGCCATATTTGAGGAGATAGAAGTAGATAAGGATAAGGGAGTTGAGTACTTTGCTGAAAATGTTGAGTTTGAAATAAATGACGGTGCCTAACTTTGCTACCAACGTCAATGCCTCCTGCGTCGGCACTGCGTGGTAGCTTGAGTTCTGCGCAACCAAATAATAATAAATGAAGAAAGAGTTAACACTTTTAGAGGCTGTTAGAAAA